>NZ_JBOZRT010000074.1:0-128756 GCF_050789165.1 Azospirillum sp. | reverse complement strand
TGAACAAGCCGATCTACGCGCGCACCGCGGCCTACGGCCACTTCGGCCGCGAGCCGGACGCCGACGGCGGCTTCTCCTGGGAAAAGACCGATCTGGTCAACGACCTGCGCAAGGCGTTCGGATGATCGGCAACGACGGCAAGCCGGTGTCCCGCGAACAGCTGCGCGGGCACGTCGCCACCTACAACGCGCAGTCCCGCGGCTCCAAGGAGTTCGCGGGCATCCCGCGCGCGCTGGTGACGATCATGGACGGCCTGAAGGCCGGCAAGACGACCTACGTGAAATGCGCCGACGGTCAGGTTCAGCTGATGCGGCGCAAGGACAACAGCGTCTCCGCCGGGTGAGCCTCAGCCGGCCGCCAGCATCCCGGTGTCGGCCGTCGCGCCCGCGGCGGCCGACAGGGTCAGCGTGTAGCTGGCGGCTCCGTACCCCGACACGCGCACGTAGTAGGCGGCGGTGGCGGTGAGGGTGCTGCGCAGCGTGTTCCCGCTGGCGCCGGCGATCCTCAGGCCGGCGGCGCTGTAGAGGTCAAGCGACGCGCTGCCCGTCAGTTCGGACACTGTGGCCGACAGAACCTGCCCGGCCGTTCCCTGGATCCGGTAATAGTCGTCGGTGTCGACCGACCCGACCCAGTCGGTGAAGCTCTGCGCCGTCGCCGACAGGCTGCCCACCACGCGCGCCGTGGCGATGCTGTTGCCGGCGTTGTCGGCGGGGGTGGCGACGCGCACGGTGATCGCCTTCCAGTCGCTCCAGTCGTATCCGTCGTACGCCCGCACCTGCAGCTGGTCGCTGCCGGACGAGGCGCCGCCGCTGGAAAGCGCCACGGTGCCGAGCGACCCGGCGGCGACCGACACCGTCCGGCCGTACTGCGACACCCCGTTGGACATGAGGTAGGCGCCGGTCACGGTGGAGGCCAGACGCAGCTCGTAGGTCTGGATGGCGTCGCCGTCGCGGTCCGTCACCGTGAACAGGGACGGGGCCGCCACGCTGGTGTACGGCACCATCGTGAGGTCGTTGGCGGCGATGGCCGGCGCCACGTTGGTGCCGGGGTTGCGGCGTTCGCCGTAGCCGTACTGGACGTAGTGCCGGACCGCCGCCGTCTGATCCGAGCCGAGCGCCCGCGCCACGTCGGCGTTGCGCTGAAGGTAGCGCAGCGGGTTGAATCCGGTCGAGGTCCGCCGCTCGGCCCGGCCGTAGTCCAGGTAGTGCCGCGTCGCCGCCGCCGTATCGGCGCCCATTGCGCCGATGAGATCCGGGTTGCTGGCGAGGTAGCGCCACGCGTCGAAGCCGGTGGCCAACCGCCCCTCGCGCCAGCCGTTGGACACGTAGTGCCGGACCGCGGCCGCCTCGTTCGATCCGAAAGCCCCGGCCAGATCGGCGTTGGAGGCGAGGTAGCCGAGCGCGTCGAACGACCGCGGGCGCCGCCCCTCGCGCTGACCGTTCCGCACGTAGTGCTGGGTCGCGGCGGCGGTGTCGGCGCCGAACACCGCCATCAGGTCGGGGTTGCTGGCCAGGTAGTACAGCCCGTCGAACCCGCCCGTCGGCCGCCCCTCGCGGCGGCCGGCCGTCAGGTAGTGCCTCGCCGCGGCCGCCCGGTCGGCGCCGAGGGCGGCGATCAGGTCGGGGTTGCTCGCCAGATAGGCGAAGGCGTCGAACCCGGTGGCCGTGCGCCGCTCCGCCAGCCCGTATTGGAGGTAATGCTGCCGGGCCCGCTCCGGGTCGAGGCCGATCGCGTCGGCGACGTCCGGGTTGCCGGCGAGGTAGGACAGGGCGTCGAACCCTTCCGTCGGCCGGTTCTCGGCGATGCCGAACCGGACGAAGTGGTCGGTCGCCGCCGCCGTGTTGGTGCCGAAGGCGAGGCCCAGATCGGGGTTGGCGGCGATGTAGGACAGGGGATCGAAGGTGCTGGTGACCGCGCCGGCGACGGGCACCGGGGCCGCCGCGCCGAACTGCAGCCGCTCGATGCCGGTCAGCAGGTCGCGCCCCTCGGGCCCGGTGACGAGATAGGTATCGTTGGGAAGCCGGCACACCCCGTAGGCGCCCTGCGCTTGGGCGAAGACGGCGATGTCGTCGCCACCCCGGCCGTCGAGGCGGTTGTCGGCCGCGTTGCTGATGAGCGTGTCGTTGCCGGCGCCGCCGACGGCGTTCTCGATGGTGGTGGCGAACGCCACCACGGCGGCCGCCCGGGAGCCGACGAAGCTGACCATCGCCGGGCGCAGGTCGATCCGCGCCGCCTCCCCCTGCTGGCTGGCGTCGATCGTATCGATCCCGCCGCCGTCCCAGATCGTGCGGAAGCCCTGCCCGCCGGCGCCGAGGACGTACGTGTCCGCCCCGGCGCGCGTCGCCGTGTTGGCGCCATACAGGTGCTGGATGGCGGCGATGTCGTACAGGCTCGGCCCCACCGGCAGCGCGGCCATGTCCGGATTCCGGTGATACGACATCACGCTGTAGAGGTAGTTGTCCTCCCCGCCGGGCAGGAACGGCCCCTGGACGCCGCCGCCGCCCGCGTTGTAATTGCCGGGATGCTTCAGGCCGAGCGCGTGGCCGATCTCGTGCGTCAGCGTCAGGAACCCGAAGGACCCGGCGGAGGGGCTGATGTTCTCCGCATAGTCATTGGCGATGTAGACGGTCCCGCCCCGCGACGAGCTCGGAAGATAGGCATACCCGCTGGAGACGCCGTTCTGGTCGTTGGTGCCCAGCCGCATCAGCACGGACGGCGCGTCCGCCGTCTCGACGAAGCCGATTCGGGCCACCTCGGCCCACGCCGTCAGCGACTGGCGGACGGCGGCGCGCTGCGTCGGCGACATGGCGGCGAAGCCGTTCCGGTCGTCGAAACCGGCGTTGCCCGGCGGCGCGTTCAGGAAGCTGTAGGTGATGGTGGCCGGGGTACCGAGGGTCCCGCTGTCCAGGCGCTCCGGCGGCCACGGCAGCAGAGCCGATACGAAATACGGCGTGAGCGCGGCCGGCGCCGCGCCGCTGGCCGCGGCGGGATCAGACGCGCCGTCCCGGAGCGCCGCGCAGCCGCAGCGGAGCGGCAGGGCTTCAAGGATGTCGGCGTCGGCGGCCTGCATGGGACGGTACTCGCACGTGGCGGCGTACACTCCCGCGGCGGCCGCACCGTGTCGAAGTATAAGCCCTGTCCCGGCACGTTGGAAGCGAGCACGCAAGCCGAACCCGGCCCGTTGGCGGTGTCACCGTCGGTGAGCGGCGAGGTAGCGCAGGCAGGCGGCGACGGTGCCGCCGTCCATGTCCGGCGAGGTGGCGGCCAGCTCCTCCAGCGCGTCCGGCGCGAAGAAGGTGAGCGCGCCCACGCCGAGCTCGCCGGCGTCGGATGCGTCCCGTGCCGCCGGGCGCGCCCGCGCCGCCACGAACAGCGCGACGCGCGCCTCGAGGACGGCGGGATCGAGCAGAAGCAGGCCGAGCGGCCGAAGGTCCTTCGGGTCGCAGGTGAGGCCGGTCTCCTCGCGCAGTTCCCGCAGGGCGGACGCCTCGGTCGACTCGTCCGGCTCGACGAAACCGGAGGGGGCCACCCAGATCGCCTCGACGAAGTGCGGCCGGCGGATGCGCATCAGGCCGACCCGCCCGTCGACCTCCGGAAGCACGCAGACGCCGGAAACCAGATCGGCGTGCAGCACCGTCGGCCGCACCATCAGGAAATTCGGCACCGCGCCATCGGGGCCCTCGACGTGGTCGAAGAACACCTCGAAGCGGGCATTGGCCGCCGCCAGGCGGCGCCCGGCCAGGCGATGGCGGCACGGCGGCGCGTCGCTCACGGCGGCTCCCGTCAGAGGCCGGCGACGGTCATGCCGTCGATGCGCACGGTGGGCGCGTCCATGCCGGTGCGCCGTTCCAGGTCGTCGGCGGCCTCCAGGTTCAGGAACATCTCCTTGAGGTTGCCGGCCACCGTCAGCTCGCTGACCGGGTAGGCGAGCTGGCCGTCCTCGATCCAGAAGCCGCTGGCGCCGCGGCTGTAGTCGCCGGTCACGCCGTTGACGCCCATGCCCATCATCTCGGTGACGTACAGCCCGTCCTTGATCTCGCCAAGCAGGGAGTCCCGCGAACGCCGCCCCGCCGCCAGATAGATGTTCGACGGCGCCGGGGCCGGCGGGCTGGAGGCGCCGCGCGCGGCGTGCCCGGTCGTCGTCAGGCCGAGCTGGCGGGCCGAGCGCAGGTCGAGCAGCCACGAGGCCAGCCGGCCGTCCTCCACGATGGCGCGCGGGGCGACCGCCGCGCCCTCCGCGTCGAACGGGCGCGAGCGCAGGCCGCGGCGCACGGTGGGGTCGTCCACGATGGTGACGGTATCGGGAAAGATCGCCTGCCCCATCCGGTCCTTGAGGAAACTCGTGCCCCGCGCCACGGCCGGGCCGCTGACCGCCGCCACCAGATGGTCGAGCAGCGAGGACGCCATGCGCGGCTCGAAGACCACCGGCACCTTGCGGCTGTCCACCTTGCGGGACGTGAGGCGGCGCGCCGCCCGCTCGCCGGCCTTGCGGCCGACCTCCGCCGGGGAGCGCAGGTCGGCGCCGTAGACCGTGGTGTCGTGCTCCGCGTCGCGCTCCATGGTCGTGCCGTCGCCCGCCAGCACCAGCGCCAGCAGCGAGCGCTGCGAGCGGGCGTAGGAGCCGGCGAACCCGTTGCTCGCCACGATGGCCGCCGCCGAGCGGCTCCAGCGCGCTTCCACCGTCCGCGAATTGACGACGCCGGGCACGGCCAGCGCCCCCTCCTCCATCGCGCGCGCCTGTTCGGCCAACGCGCCGGCGTCGGGTTCGTCCGGGTCGCACAGGTCGAGGTCCGGCCAGGCGCGGACCACCGACCCGGGATCGGCGAGGCCGCAGAATGGATCCTCCGGCACCGCGCGGGCCATGGCGACGGCGCGCTCCACCAGCTCGTCCAGCGCCCGCGGGCTGCGGTCGGCCGAGGACACCACCGCCTGCCGCCGCCCGACGAAGACCCGCAGCCCGAGCGTGCCCGCCTCGGCGCGGTTGACCCGCTCCAGCGCGCCGAAGCGGCTGGCGGCGGTCAGCGACACGCTGTCGACGGCGACGGCGTCCGCGGCGTCCGCGCCGCCCGCCCGCGCCCGGCGCACTAGCCCTTCGAGCAGGTCGAGCGTGTCGGCGTCGTGCGGCCGGTCGGCGGTCATGCGGGATCTCGCGACGGTTGCGATGGGACGAGGCGGTCATGCGGCGCGCGGGCGCTCTCCGTCGCCTGGACCGTCCGGCACAGGGCGCGCGCGGCGGCCTCGACGGCGTCGAGGGCGACCCCCTCCATCAGGCCGCCGTCGCCGGCCTTCCAGCGGGCGAACAGGGCCTCGCGCGGCTCGGCGCTGACCACCGCGCGGGCCTGCGGCCCCCAGGGGCCGTAGACCTCCGGCCAGCCCGGTCCGAACAGGCCGACGGTCGGCGTGCCGACGGCGGCGGCGATGTGCATCAGCCCGGAATCGTTGCCGACGTAGAGCGCCGCGCGCGTCAGGCAGGCGGCGGCGGCCAGCGGGTCGGTGCGGCCGACGAGATCGATGGCGCCGTCCCCGAGCGCCGCCAGCAGCGGCCGCGCCCGCTCCGCCTCCGGCCCGGCCGCGAGCACCGCCACCCGCACCCCCGGCAGCGGGCCGGACGGCCCGGTGAGGCGGCGCGCCAGATCGGCGAAGCGCTCGGCCGGCCACTCCTTGCCCGGCCCGTTGGCGGTGGGGCCGAGGGCAAGGAATGGCCGGCCGCCGGGCAGCAGGCGCTCCGCCTGGGCCGCGGCCGCGGCGTCGATCCACAGGCGCGGCGCCGGCGGCGGCGCGACGCCGAGCACCGCGGCGATCTCCTCCACCTTGTGGGCGCCCGGCCGGCGGCGCAGCACGGCGAGGCGGCGGCTTGCCAGCAGGCGGCTGGCCGCCGAATTGCGCAGGTCCACCACGAGGTCCCAGCGGGTGCCGACGCAGGCCAGCCACAGCGCCAGCCAGTGGCGCGCGAACGGCCGCTTGGCGAGCGGGATCAGCCGCTCGAGGCGCGGCACCGCGCGCAGCAGCGGGGCGGCGAGCGGCCCGCAGGCGACGGTGAAGCGGGCGTCCGGGCGGGTGTCCACCAGATGGCCGAGCAGCCCGGTGGACAGCACCGCGTCGCCGATGCGGTTGGAGGTGATGAAGAGAACGCGCACCGCCGCCCGCCCCTCAGACGGAGGCCGGAACCGGCGACGCGCGGCGGCGCGGCCGGCCCTTCGCCAGCACCCAGGCGGCCGGCCCGAGGACCAGCACGGGCAGCGCGTACATCAGCGGGATGAAGGCGCCCGTGCGCGTGGACAGGCTGGTCAGGCCGAGAGAGGCCGCCTGCAACACCACCACGCTGAGCACCGACAGCGTCACCCGCGAGGCCTGGCCGCGCCGGTTGAACTCGCCGGAGAGCAAGGCGGCGAGCGCCACCAGGGTGAAGGCGAGCACGAACAGCGGCGAGGACAGGCGGTGGTGGAACTCGGCCTTCATCTGCCGCACCATGCGGTCGTACTGGGCGATTTCCGGCGGCGGGTCGAGCAGCTCGGCGGTGGAGCGCTCGCGCGCGTCCGGCCAGCGCTCGCCCTTGGCGCTGGAGAACACCTTGATGTCCACGGCGTAGCGCTCGAAGTGCAGCTCCGACAGGCGGCCCCGCGTCTGGTCCATCTCCTGGCGGTTGCCGTTGAAGACGACGAAGCGCGCCCCCGCCTCGCCCGGCACCATGATGGCGCGCTCGCCCATGATGGTGACCGGCTTGTCCTTGGTGCGGGCGTCGTGGATCAGCACGCCGTGCAGGTTGCCGTCGCGGTCGCGGCTGCGCACGAAGACGCTGAGCTTCTCGCCGATGTCGTTGAACACGCCCTCGCGCAGGAACAGCTGCGAGTAGTCGTTCTTCACCGCGTATTCCATGCGCACCAGCTCGCGGTGCGCGGCCGGCGTCAGCCACAGGTTCAGGACGAAGACGATGGCCATCACCGCCCCCGACAGCACCAGGGCCGGCAGCGCCAGCCGCATCGGCCCGACGCCGGCGGCGCGCATCACCACCAGCTCGCTGTCCATGGTCAGCCGGTTGTAGGTGAACAGCACCGCGCCCACCAGCGCGATCGGCAGCACGATGCCGAGGAAGGTCGGCACCGTCAGCAGCAGCAGCCAGAGGAACAGCCGCAGCGGCGCCCCGGCCTCGACCACGACCTCGATCAGGCGCAGCGACTGCGTGAGCCAGATGGTCACGGTCAGCCCGGCCGTCGAATAGAGCGTCGCCACCAGGAGGTTGCGGAACAGGTAGCGTTCCAGTCGGTTCATCATCACTGCGCGTCCGCCGAAGAGCGGGCCAGAGGCTGACGGGGAGCGCCCCAGAGGTCAAGAGGTATGCGCTCGCCTGGCCACCGCATGGCACCTTTCCGCCGAACGGGGTTGCCGTGCGGCGTCGATTGCTGGCAGGAAGAACACGTGATCCCACGCGATGGCACCATGCTCCGACGCCTGCTCGCCGTTCTGCTGCTCGCCGCTTCGCCCGCCGGGGCCGAGGTGCCGAGCCTGACCGTGCCGGTCGACTGCCGGATCGGAGAGGAGTGCTTCGTCCAGAACTTCGTCGACCGCGACCCCGGCCCGGGTGCCCGCGACTACATGTGCGGCGCGTTGACCTACGACGGCCATGCCGGCACCGATTTCCGCGTCCCCGACCTCGCGGCCATGCGGCGGGGGGTCGCCGTGCTGGCCGCCGCCGCGGGGGTGGTGGTCGGCGTGCGCGACGGCGTCGACGACGTCAGCATCCGCGCCCCCGGCGCTCCCTCCGTGGCCGGCCGCGAGGCGGGAAACATGGTGGCGGTCGACCACGGCGACGGCTGGCTGACGCAGTACAGCCACCTGCGCAAGGGCAGCGTCGCCGTCCACCCCGGCGAGCGGGTCGCCGCCGGGCAGCGGCTCGGGCTGATCGGCCTGTCGGGGAACACCGAGTTCCCGCATGTCGACGTCGCGGTCCGCCACAACAACCAGCCGGTCGACCCGTTCGTCGGCCCCGACGCGCCGCCCGCCTGCGGCGGCGGCGGGACGCCCTTGTGGAACGAGGCGGCGAGGCAGGCCCTGGCCTATCGGCCGACCGGTGTGCTGAACGCCGGCTTCGCCGCGGAGACGCCCAACGAGGCCAAGGCGCGCGACGGCGCCTACGACGCCGCCGCACCGGGGCGCGACGCGCCGGTGCTGGCGTTCTGGGCGGAGATCTTCGGCGGCCAGGCCGGCGACCGGCTCGAACTGCGCATCCGCGGGGCGGACGGGCGCGAGATCCAGCGCAGCTCGGGCGTGGTGCCGAGGCCGCTGGCCGCCCTGGTCGTCGCCACCGCCGCCAAGCGCCCGGCCGCCGGCTGGCCGCCCGGCGTCTACCGGGGGCAGTTCTCGCTGACCCGGAACGGGGCCGTCGCGGTGGACGCCGAGCGGCGCGTCGAGATCCGATGATCGCCGGAGATGAGCATGGATGACCGCCTGCCGACCGAGTTCTGGGTGATGGGGCACCTCCGCGCGGCCGACGGCCAGGGCGTGCCGATGATGGTGGTGCGCAAGGGGGACCGGTCGCGCGGCTCGGTCCTGCTCAAGCTCAACCTGCTCGACGGCCGCTTCGTGGTTCTGTCGCAGGTCCGCCGCGACGAGCGGCTGGGCTGGGCGCGGGCCACCGGCGCCGAGCCGGTCGAGGAGGCCATCGCCGACGCCTACCTCGCGCGGCAGACGAAATACGATCCCGACGTCTGGATCGTCGAGGTCGAGGACCGGCAGGGCCGCCACTGGTTCGACGGGCCGGTCTTCTGAGGGTACGGCGGGCGGCGGGGGTGTTGCGGCCCCGGGCGCCTATGGTAAGAGAAGCGCGGGCCGGCTGGTCCGCCCAGGCACCAGGAGAGCGTTGTGACGATGAACGAGCAGTCGGTGCGGCCCCGGTCCGGAAGCCGGGCGCGGGCGCTTGGGCGCTTGCTTGTCGTGGCGCTGCCGATCGCCGCGGCGAGCGCGTGGGCGATCCGCAACGGCGTCGGCATCGCCGACCTGCAGGACCTGCTGCAGCACCACCCCGCGGCCCCCGTCCTGTTCCTCCTCCTCCACGTGGTCTTCAGCCTGCTGTTCCTGCCGCGCGCCATCATGGCGATGGCGGCCGGCCTGATGTTCGGCGTCGGCTGGGGCCTGGTCTGGGCATCGGCCGGCAGCCTCGCCGGGGCGGCCGGCGGCTTCCTGCTGGCGCGCTACGTCGGCGGCGGGATCATCGACGAGGCGGAGCGGACGCGGTTCGGGCCGGTGCTGCGGCGCGTCGAGGCCGGCGGCTGGCGCGCCGTCGCCATGCTGCGGCTGATCCCGGTGGTTCCGCACGCGGCGGCGAACTACCTGCTCGGCCTGACGCGGGTGCGGTTCGCGTCCTACGCCGTGGGCTCGCTGCTCGGCCAGCTGCCGATGACCGTCGCCTTCGTCCAGTTCGGCGCCGCCGGAACCCAGGTGATGGTCGGTCGGCCGGACTGGATCCAGCCGACGCTGGTCGGCTTCGCGGCGCTGCTGGTCTCCGCCGTCCTGCCGAAGCTCGCCGCCCGCCGCGCCTGAGCGGTTCGTCCCAACTTTCGACCAACCTCGTCATCGTGCGGTCACACGCGGCCACCTATCCTCCGGCGCCATCCGAGGATAAGAGGCGGAAGCTATGGCACTCGCAACGAACGGCTCCACGGGGGCGAAGGGCACCGTCGTCGTCATCGACAGCGGCTGGTCGTCCGCCTGGAACACCGGCACGCTGGTCTACCAGCAGGATTTCCTGAACGGCGACAACGACGCGAAGACCACGCTCGCCAACACGCACGGCGCGCTGGTGACGTCGGAGATCGTGAGCAAGGCGCCGGACGCCGGGATCATCGAGCTGAAGGTCCTGCCCGACGACGGCAGCGCCACCAGCGACGCCACCATCGAGAAGGCGCTGCAGTGGGTGGTCGCCAACGCCGACGCCTACAACGTGGTGGCGGTCAACCTGTCGCTGGCCGGCGGCGCCGTGACCGCGCCGACCACCACCAGCCTGTCCGACGAGATCGCCGCGCTGGCCGCCAAGCGCGTGCTCACCGTGGCCGCCGCCGGCAACGCCGGCCAGGGTGACGCCACGCAGGACGTCTCCTACTACGCCGCCGATTCCAACGTGGTGTGCGTCTCCGCCTCGACCGGCGACGGGCAGTTCCCGACCTGGGCGCAGCGCAGTCCGGCGCTGACCGACATCTGCGCCGACGGCACGCAGGTGATGCTGACCAATCTGGCCGGCCAGAGCTATCTGGCGAGCGGCTCGTCCTTCGCCGCCCCGGCGGTGACCGCCGCCCTGGCGCAGGCCCAGGACATGGCCATGGAACTGCGCGGCAGCCGCCTCAGCCTCGACGAGTTCGTCTCGCTGGCGAAGGAGACCGGCACGCCGGTCGGCGGCACCGGCTACGCCGACCTGAACGCCGACGCGCTGCTCGCCAAGCTGGCCGCGACCTACAAGCCCCCGGTCGCCGGGACGGCGAGCATCGTGGTCAGCGCGCACGGCACCGCGGCGGGCGGCGTCAACGCGCATTTCAACGTCCTGATCGACGGCCAGAAGGTGGGCGAGGCCACCGCCGGCACCACGGCCAAGGACTACGCCTTCACCGCCGGCGTCACGCCCGACGCCGGCCACAAGGTGCAGGTGCAGTACGACAACGACACCGCCGGCCGCGACCTGTTCGTCGACAGGATCACCATCAACGGCAAGGCCGTGGCGCCGACCGACCCCATCGTCAGCTATGACAAGGGCGCGCTGGACGGCAAGGACGTGGTCGCCGGCCAGTCCGGCCTGTGGTGGAACGGCACGCTGGTCGCCGACGCCGGCCAGGGCTTCTTCCCGGCCGCCGGCACGCCGGCCCCCGCCGGGACCGCCATCGTGGTGAACGCCCAGGGCAGCGCCGCGGCGGGCGTCTACGCGCACTTCAACGTCCTGGTGGACGGCGTGAAGGTCGGCGAGGGCATGACCGGCGCCACGGCCAAGGACTTCGCCTTCACCGCCACCGTCGCGGCCGACGCCGCGCACAAGGTGCAGGTGCAGTACGACAACGACACCAGCGGCCGCGACCTGTTCGTCAACAGGATCACCATCGGCGGCCACGCCGTGGCGCCCACCGACGCCATCGTCAGCTACGACAAGGGGGCGCTCGACGGCCGCGACGTGGTGCCGGGGCAGTCCGGCCTGTGGTGGAACGGCACGCTGGTGGTCAGCGCCGACAAGGCATGGTTCCCGGCGCCGTCGGGGGTGGCGGTGGGCGCGGCCGACGCGCTTCTGGCGCATGCCGTTGCGCAGGGTCAAACGTCGCACGATGCGGTCGGCGCCACCGCGTTCGCCGCGGCCGGGACGCCCGTCGAGGCGTCCTTCGACGCCCCGTTCGAGCCCTACGCGGCGCACCACCTGCACGCTGACGGCATCGGGGGCGCGGGGGCGTAGCGCCCCCACCCTCCCCTTTCGGCCGGCGGCCTCACCGCTCGCGCAGCGCCTCCTGGACGTGGCGGGCGAGCGGCGAGAGCAGGTAGTCGAGGATGCGGCGCTGCCCGGTCTTGATCTCCGCCGTCACCGCCATGCCGGGCGACAGCGCGGTGGCGCGGCCCTCCACGTCGAGGCTGGTCCGCTCCAGCGCCACGCGCGCCGAATAGACCGTCTCCTTCTTCTCCGACTTGTCGTCGTCGCGCTGCACCACGTCGCCCGACACCGAGGCGACCCGGCCCGGCACCAGCCCGTAGCGGGTGAAGGTGAAGGTGTCGATCTTCACCTCGACCGGCTGGCCGACCGCGACGAAGCCGATGTCCTTGTTGGGGATGAACGCCTCGACCTCGATCTGGCTCTCCTCCGGCACGATCACCAGGAGCGGCTGCGCCGGCGTCACCACGCCGCCCACCGTGTGCACGGCGAGCTGCTGGACCGTGCCGTCCACCGGCGCTGTCAGCCGCGTCTGTGCGAGGCGCTGCTCCGCCTTGGCGAGCTCCTGGGTGAGGTCGGCGGCCTTCTGCTCGGCCGCGGTCAGTTCGGTGTAGCGGCCGCGGCGGAACTCCGCCTCGGCCTGCCGGCGCTGCTCGGCCAGCCCGGCCATCGCCGCCTCGACCTCGGTGAGGCGGGTCTTCTGCACCAGCAGCTCCTGCTCGTGCTCGACTAGGTCCTGCTGGAGCTGGAGGTACTGGAAGCGCGAGGTGGTGCCCTGCGCCGACAGCACGCGCAACGCCTCCGCCCGCTCGCGGATCAGCGGCAGCGTCACCGTCAGCTTGTTCATGGTCTGCAGCACGGTGGCGCGGTCGGCCTCGCGCCGGCCCAGCTCGCGCTCGACGCCGGCGAGCTTGGCGCGCTGCTCGGCCAGCTGGCTGGCCAGGAGCTGGCGGTGCATCTGCACCAGCGCCGCCGGGGCGCCCTGCGGCGGCGCGAAGGCGGACAGCGGGTCCGCCCCCTCGCCGAGCACCGCGGCCAGCCGGGCGATCTCGGTGCGCACCGCCAGCAGCTCGGCCGCCAGCCGGTCGCGCTCGGCCGCGGCGGCGGTGGGGTCCAGCTCGATCAGCGGGTCGCCGGCCTTCACCCTGCGGCCGTCCTCGACGTGGATGGCGCGCACCAGCCCGATCTCCATGGGCTGCACGGTCTTGGTGCGGCCGCTCGGCACGACGCGGCCCTGGGCGACGGCCACCATGTCGACGTGCCCGAACCACGACCACGCCAGCGCCGCCGAGAACAGCGCCATGACGGTGACGGAGAACACCCGCGCGGTGGGGGACGGCGGGCGCTCGAGGATCTCCAGCGCGGCCGGCAGGAAGTCGATCTCGTCGGCGTGCCGGGCGGCCGGGGCGACGCGGCCGGCGACGGCGGGGACAAGGGCATTGCGGCTCATGGTCCGGTCCTCCTCAGCCCGCCGCGCGGCCGAGCTGGCCGCCGCTCTGGCTGTTGAACAGCGTGGCGTAGCGGCCGCCGCAGCGGATCAGGTCCTCGTGCGCGCCGTCCTCGACGACGCGGCCGCGCTCGACCGTGATGATCCGATGCGCGATGCGCACCGCCGACAGCCGGTGGGCGATGATCAGAACCGTGCGCCCGGCGCAGATGCGCTGCATGTTCTGCTGGATGACCCGCTCGGACTCGTAGTCCAGCGCCGAGGTCGCTTCGTCGAAGATCAGGATCCGCGGGTTGTTCACCAGCGCGCGGGCGATGGCGATACGCTGGCGCTGCCCGCCGGACAGCGTGGCGCCGCGCTCGCCGACCACGGTGTCGTAGCCCTCCGGCAGCTCGGCGATGAAATCGTGCGCGCCGGCCAGCTTCGCCGCGGCGACGACGCGGTCCATGTCCATGGCCGGGTCGGACAGCGCGATGTTCTCGCGGATGGTGCCGGAGAACAGCACGTTCTCCTGCAGCACCACGCCGACCTGCCGGCGCAGCCACACCGCGTCCGCCGTGGACAGATCGACCCCGTCCACCAGGATGCGGCCCCGCTCCGGCACGTAGAAGCGTTGCAGCAGCTTCGACAGCGTGCTCTTGCCCGAGCCGGAGGAGCCGACGATGCCGACCACTTGGCCCGCCGGGATGTGCAGCGTCACGTCGCTCAGCGTCTCCGGCCCGTCGTGGCGGTAGCGGAAGGTGACGTGGTCGAAGACGACGTCGCCCTTGATCGCCGGCATGGCCCCGCGCCCGGCGATCTGCAAGGGCTCCGGCGCGGTGTTCAGGATGTCGCCGATGCGCTGCACCGACAGGCGCACCTGCTGGAAGTCCTGCCAGAGCTGGGCGATGCGCAGCACCGGTTGCGCCACGCGGCCGGCGAACATGTTGAAGGCGACCAGTTCGCCCACGGTCAGCGTGCCGTCGATGACCAGCTTCGCCCCCAGCCACAGCACGACCATGGTCGAGAACTTGGAGACGAACTGCACCGACTGGCTGGCGACGTTGGTCAGCACCCCGGCGCGGAAGCCGGAGCGCACGTAGGCGGCCAGCTGGTCCTCCCACTTGCGCTGCATGCGCGGCTCGACCGCCATCGCCTTGATGGTCTCCACGCTCGACACCGCCTCGACCAGGAAGCTCTGGTTCTCCGCGCCGCGGGCGAATTTTTCGTCGAGCCGGCGGCGCAGGATCGGCGTGGCGACCAGGCTGATGGCGACGTAGAGCGGGAACGACGCCGCCACCACCGCCGTCAGCACCGGGCTGTACAGCAGCATGACGCCCAGGAAGACCACGGTGAACAGCAGGTCCAGCACCAGCGTCATGGTCGAGCTGGTGAGGAAGTTGCGGATCGTCTCCAGTTCGCGCACGCGCGCCACGCTGTCGCCGACCCGGCGCGCGCCGAAATACCCCAGCGGCAACGACAAGAGGCGGCGGAACAGCTGCACGCCCAGCTCCACGTCGATGCGGTTGGCGGTGTGGGCGAAGGTGTAGGTGCGCAGGCCGCCCAGCACGCCCTCGAACACCATCACCGCGAACATGCCGAGGATGAGCACGTCGAGCGTGCTGGCGCTGTGGTGCACCAGCACCTTGTCGATGATCACCTGGAAGAACAGCGGCGAGACCAGCGCGAAGAGCTGCAGGAACAGCGAGGCGGCCAGCACCTCGCCGAGGATGCCGCGGTACTTCCACACGGCCGCGCCGAACCAGCCGATGTCGAAGCGCGGCACGCCCATGCCGAGCGTCCCCTTGCGCCCCAGGCACAGCAGCCGGCCGTCCCACAGCGGCTCGAAGGCGGCGCGGTCGAGGATCTTCGTTTGCCCGGACACCGCGTCGTGCACCAGCACCCGGTCGCGGCCGGCCTTGGCGAGCACCAGAAACGATCCGTTCGGCCCCGGCACCACGGCGGGCAGCGGGGTGCGCTCCAGGCGCTCCCAACTGGTCTTCACGACGCGCGCCTTGGCGCCGACCCGGCGCGCCTGACGGATCATGTCGCGCAGTTCGGCCCGTTCGCCGCCGCAGTCGTGGCGCATCGCCTCGTAGTCGGCCGGCACGCCCAGGATGCGCAGCGCGGCGGCCACGGCGGCAATGCCCGCGTCACGATCCGATTGGCCCGTTGTCTGTTCCATTGACACTTCCTGGCTGTCTGTCCGCGCACGACGCCGTCCCGTGCGCCCCACCGCAAGTAATGTCTGCGTCACCCGCAAATCTACCCCGTAAGATGGGTTAACTCCTCAGCCGCCCGATTGAAGTGGGGTGAAGCGCGGTCTGTGGAACGGCGAATATTCCGCGGAACATCTCCGAAAGGTCTTTTGGTCTATAGGGGGTAATACGAGACGCATCGGGCGGGAGACGGCGCGGCGGGGTGGAAAAGGTTCACCGTGAACCGGACACCGGGCGCGGCGTGCGGCCGCCGGCCTGCAATTTCGCTGTCAATCACCCGTAGGATCGCGCACAGTGTCGCCCGGTATCCGGCCGTGATTCCGATTATCCAAGGACCTGTACGGACCCGCGACATGAAGCTGCTTTTCGTTCACCAGAACACGCCCGGGCAGTACAAGCATCTGGCGCCGTACATGGCCTCCATCCCGGGGAACGAAGTCGTCTTCATCGGCAAGGCGAAGCGCGAGCTCACCAACGTGCTTTCCGTCGTCTACGCGCCGAGCCGCAAGCCGGCGAAGGAGACGCACCATTACCTGCGCGGCTTCGAGGATCAGGTGCTGCACGGACAGGCGGTGGCGCGCGTCGGGATCGACCTGCAGCGGCGGGGCTTCGTGCCCGACGTCATCTGCGCCCATCCCGGCTGGGGCGAAGCCCTGTTCCTCAAGGACGTCTTTCCATCCGCCAAGCTGCTGGCGTTCTGCGAATTCTTTTACCGCAGCCGCGGCTCGGACGTCGGCTTCGACCCGGCGCACGAACTGACCATCGACGCCGCCTGCCGCATCCGCTGCAAGAACGCCACCTTGCTGACCAGCCTCGACGCGGCGGACTGGGGGATCAGCCCGACCGAATGGCAGCGCAGCCAGCATCCGGACGGCCTGCATTCCAAAATCTCGGTGGTTCACGACGGCGTCGATACCGAGGTGTGCCGCCCCGACGAGAGCGCCACGGTGACGCTGCCGGACGGCCGCGTTCTGTCGCGCGCGGACGAGGTGGTGACCTACATCGCCCGCAACCTGGAGCCCTACCGCGGCTTCCCGACCTTCATGCGCGCCGCCGAGGAGATCTGCCGGCGCCGCCCCAACGCCCAGATCCTGGTCATCGGCGACGACGACGTCAGCTATGGCGCCCGCCCGACCGGCGCGCCCAACTGGCGCACGAAGATGCTGGAGGAGGTGCGGCTCGACCCCGCGCGCGTCCATTTCCTCGGCCGCGTGCCCTACACCATGTTCCTGCGCGTCGTGCAGGTGTCGCGCGCCCACATCTACCTGACCTATCCGTTCGTCCTGTCGTGGTCCATGCTGGAGGCGATGGCCTGCGGCGCGCTGATCATCGGTTCGAACACCCCGCCGGTCACCGAGGTGATCGAGGAGGGGCGCAACGGGCTCCTCGTGGACTTCTTCGATCCCAAGGGCGTGGCGGACCGTGTGGACGAGGCGCTCGATGCGCCGCACCGCTTCGAAGCGGTGCGCGCGGCGGCGCGGCGCACCGTTCTGGAGCGCTACGACCTGCGCTCGGTCTGCCTGCCGGCGCAGGTCCGCCTGATCGAGGACCTGTACGCCGGTCGGACGCCGCCGCTGCACCCGACCGTCGGCGTGCCGGTGCCCTGAGCGCGGGGCGGCGGCGCAACCGGTGGCATTTTAGCGATATTCAACTGATCACAACCCCGCGTCGGCCGACGCGGCAGGATGGCGGTCCGGCCGTCCGCCCGCGCTTGCGCGCGCGGAGGGCCCGTTCCACCAACCGGGCCACCGGCAATGATGTATCCCCAGTACAACGCGGACCGCTCCACCGTCGTGGTGGTCGATAGCGGCTGGTCTCCCGACTGGAACACCGGGACGCTGCTCTACCAGTACGACTTCAGCAACGGCGACGCCGACGCCCGCAGCGCGCAGGTGAACACGCACGGCTCGCTGGTCACGGCGACCGTGCTGAAGGACGTTCCGGCGGTCGATGTGATCGTGCTGAAGGTGTTCCCGGACAGCGGCGGCGGCACCGGCTACGCCCCCATCGAGCGGGCGCTGCAATGGGTGGTCGCAAACGCCCAGGCCTACAACGTGACGGCGGTCAACCTGTCGCTCGGCGGCGGCAACGTCACGGCGCCGGTGGTCACGCCGCTCAGCGACGAGTTCGCCCGGCTGGCCGGGATGGGCGTGCTGTGCACGGTCGCCGCCGGCAACGCCGGCAAGGGGGATGGCTATCCGGGCGTGTCCGAGATGGCCGCCGATCCGAACGTGCTGTGCGTGTCCGCCTCGACCGGAAGCGGCACGCTGGCCACGTGGTCGCAGCGCGCCCCCGGCCTGACCGACATCGCCGCCGACGGCACCGACATCGCGGTGACCAATCGCTATGGGGCGTCCTACACGGTCAACGGCACCTCCTTCGCCGCGCCGCAGGTCGCCGCCGCCGTCGCCCGGGCGCAGGACGCCGCGGTGCACCAGCTCGGCCGCCGGCTGACGCTGGGCGAGTTCACCGACCTCGCGCAGCGGACCGGGACGCCCCTGGCCGACCCGGCCTACCGGCAGCTCGACGCCGACGCGCTGATCGGCCGGATGGTCGCCACCTACACGACGGCGCCTGCCGGCAGCGCGGCGGCGGAGACGCTGGGCGGAACGGCGGGCAGCGATACGCTGGCCGGCCTGGGCGGCGACGACACCCTGGCGGGCGGCGCCGGCGACGACTTCCTGGACGGGGGCGACGGCGCCGACACCGCGGTGTTCACCGGCAACCGCGCCGACTACGCCATCGGCCGCTGGGGCGATCTGGTCTTGATCACCGACCGCGTCGGCGGGCGCGACGGCGGCGACCGCCTGCTCGGCGTCGAGTACGCCCGCTTCGCCGACACCCGGATCAGCCTGCGTGCCCCGGTGGTGGCCGCCGCCGGACGGGCGCTGACGCCCGGCGCCGCGCTGGCGGCGGCGGCCATGGTCTCCGCCAGCGACCCGGCCGGCGGTGCGCTGGACTCATACGAGTTCATCGACGGCGGCCCGGACGCCGCGAGCGGCGCTCTCACCGTGGGCGGCGGCCGGGTTGCGGCCGGACAGCCGGTGGCCGTGTCGGGCGCGGCGCTGTCGGGCGTCGTCTACACCGCCGGCACCGACGCCGGCACCCACCGCCTGTCGGTGCGCGCCTTCAACGGCGTCCTGTGGAGCGACTGGACGTCGTGGACGATGACGACCGCCGCGCCCGCGCCAACTCCAATGCCCACGCCGACGCTGGTGGCTCCGGCACCGCCCCCGGCGCCGACGCCAGCCCCGCCCACCACCGCCCCGACTCCCACGCCAACCCCGCCGCCCCCTTCCCCGGCTCCGGGGCCGGCGCAGCCCGGGCCGGACCTGCCGGCCGGCTTCGACGGGCTGGTCTATCTCGCCTCCAACCCGGACGTCGTCGCCGCCGTCGGCGCCGACGAGGGCGCGGCGCGGGCGCACTATCTCAGCTATGGACGCTTCGAGGGCCGCGCGGTGTCCGGGTTCGACGCCCTCGGCTACCTCGCCCGCAACCTGGACGTTGCCGACGCGCTCGGCACCGGTGCGCGGGGGGCGGCCGGCCACTACGTCGCCTACGGCCGTCTGGAGGGGCGGCGGAGCGACTTCGCGGCGTTCGGCTACCTCGCGTCCAACCCCGACCTCACCGCCGCCTTCGGCGCCGACCGCGTCGCCGGGCTCACCCATTACCTGACCTACGGACGTCGCGAGGGGCGCACGACGACCGGCTTCGACGCCATGAGCTATCTGGCCTGCAACGCGGACGTCGCCGTGGCGGTCGGCCCGGACCGCGAGCGGGCGGCGGAGCACTACCTCGCCTTCGGCCGCCGCGAAGGGCGCGCCACCCGCTTCGACGCCGGCGCCTACCTTGCCGCCAACCGCGACGTGGCGGCGGCCTGCGGCGCCGACCTCGCCGCGGCGGCCGAGCACTACGTCCGCTACGGCCGCGCCGAGGGCAGGCCGCTCACCTCCGCCGGGTTGGCGACGGAGCCGTTGCGTGCGGCGCCCTTCGGCCTGCTGGCCGCGGGCGGGTAACGGGCGCGGCGGGCCGAGTGCGGCAAAGTTTGCGGTTGAGTATTTTCGCGCGCTGCTGGATCTGAGGGGCATGACCAGCTGGATCGCGTCATGCCGATGATCCGGGGTGTTCTTCTTCTCGGGCTCCTGGCCCTGCTGCCCTGGTGGGTGTCCTGGGGCCTCGACCGCCTGGGGGTGCGGATTCCCGTCGCCGCGACGGTCTCCGGCTGGGTGAAGGGCCCGCCGGAGGAACGCCCGCCCGTCCGCCCGCCCGATTGGCGGGAGGAGCGCTATCTGGCGCGCAACCCCGATGTGGCGGCGGCCGTCCGCGCCGGCGCGGTGAGCAGCGGCTACGCGCACTACGTGGCCTTCGGCCAGGCCGAGGGGCGGGCCGGCGGCTTCGAGGCCGCCGCGCCGGCGCCTCCCCCGCCGGAGCCGCCGCCGGTGGCGGCCGTATCCCCGCCGGCGCCCGCCCCAGCCCCGGCTCCGGTCCCCGACCCGGTTCCGGCGGCCGTCGCGGCCGCACCTCCACCTCCGCCGGTGCCGCTGCACGCCCCCGTGCCCACGGTCAAGCCGCCGGTTCCCGTCGCCGCAGCGGCGGCCCCGCCGCCTGCGGCGCAGGTCTCCGCGATCCGGCTGGGAACCCACCAGGGCTTCACCCGCGTCGTGCTCGACGTGGACGTGCCGGTGCGCCTGGACCGGCCGTCGTCGGCGGCGGCGCGGTCCGTCGGCGTCGACCTGCCGAACGCCGCGTGGCGCGCCGCGCGGCAGGGGCAGCTGATCGAGCGGATGCTGGCCTATCGAGTCGAAAGCACCGGCGCGGGCGCCAGCCGCCTGATCCTGGACGCCGGGACGCCGGTCCAGGTGAAGTCGCTGTTCCTGCTGTCGCCGAAGGGCGAGCGCCGGCACCGCGTGGTGCTCGATCTCGTGCGCGCCGACACCGGCGGCCCGCTGCCGGCCAAGCGCTAGGAAAAAACGGCCGGCACTCTCGTGCCGGCCGTGTCCAGTCTTACCGTTCGCTTCGCTGGTGCGGGATCAGCCTCCCGTCTTGTGTTCGCTCGCGGCCGCCAGGTCCACCGAGGCCTGCGACCAGGAGTCCTGCACCGCCATGCCGGCCATGCCCTGGCCGCCGCCGGACAGTTCCGCCCCCATCATGGCCACCGACACCGGTGCGAGGTCGCCGTAGGCCATCTGGACGCGGCGGTCCTCGATGAACTGCAGCTCGATCTGCTCGGCGCTCATGCCCGGGAACGCCGCCTGCTGGGCGCTCGGGTTGAAGCCGTCGAGCGACCGCCCCTCCCTGTACCCGTACTCGACGTAGTGGCGGGCCGCCGCATGCTCGTCGGTGCCGAAGGCCAGGATCAGGTCCGGGTTGCTGGCGATGTAGCGCAGCGCGTCGAAATTGTCCGGGCTGCGGCCTTCGGTCGAGCCGTAGGTGAGGTAGTGCCGGGTCGCCGCGTCGGCGTCGGCGCCGTACGTCTGCAGCAGGTCCCCGTACGAGGCGAGGTAGCTGTACGGGTCGAAGGTCACCTGCCGACCCTCGGCCCGGCCCATCTCGATGTAGTGGCGGGCCGCCGCGTCGCCGTCGGTGCCGAAGGCCGCCGTCAGGTCCCGGTAGGACGCCGCGTAGGCCAGCGGATCGAAGGAGACGCTGCGCCCCTCGGCGCGGCCGTGCTCGATGAAGTGGCGCGACAGCGCGTCGCGGTTGGTGCCGAAGGCCGAGGCCAGGTCCGGGTAGGACGCGGCGTAGGCCAGCGGGTCGAAGCTCACCTGCCGCCCCTCGGCCTGCCCGTACTGCTGGTAGTGCCGCAGGCCGGCTTCAGCGTTCGCCCCGAGGCTCGCCGACAGGTCGGCGTACGAGGCGATGTAGGCCAGCGGGTCGAAGGGCGTCTGCGTCTCGATGGCCGGGGTGATCGGCGGCGACGGCGGATCCACCACCGGCGTGGTCGCCGGGGTCACCTCGAAGCTGACGCTCTGCTGCGACGTGCCGCCGCGGCCGTCGGAGACGGCGTAGATGAAGCCGCCCGCGTTGCCGGACCCGCCCGCCGCGGCGACGAAGCTCAGCCCGGCCAGATCGCCGACGGACAGCGCCGTCGTCCCGTCCACCGCGCTGCCGTCGGCGCGCAGAACCGTGCCGCCCGAGGGCAGGCCGAGGACGCGCACGCTCAGCGGGTCGCCGTCCGCGTCGGTGGGCACCCCGATGCCGAGCGGCATGGACGCGCCGGCCTGCACCGTGACCGTCTTGTCGGCCTCCACCGTGGGCGCGTGGTTCACCACCGGCGGCGGCGACGGGGGAGACGGCGGCGAGGGCGGCGAAGGCGGAGCCGGCGGGGTGGGATCCTGCGTGGCCGGCGGCGGCGGCGGCGGGGCCGCGTCGTCGTTGGTGATGACGCCGGTGGCGCTCGCCGTCGCGCCGAGGGTGGCGCCGGTGGCGTTCGAGAGGGTGACGGTGAAGCTCTCGTCGCTCTCGACCGCATTGTCGCCGGCGACCGACACCGTGATGGTCTTGGTGGTCTCGCCGTCGGCGAAGGTGACGGTGCCGCCCGGCAGCGTGCCGCCGAAGTCGGCCGCGTCGGCCGGGTTGGCGCCGGAACCGGCGACCGCCCACTGCGCCGTGGATTCGCCCGCCGTGTTTCCCGAGCGGGTGACGGTGAAGGCATACGCGGTGGTGGCGCCGGCCGTGCCCTCGGCGTGCGTCACCGTGCCGGCGGTCATGGCGATCTCGCCGGGCACCGGCGGCGCCTCGGCGTCGTCGTTGGTGATGACGCCCTGCGCGCTCGCCGTCGTGCCGAGGGTGGCGCCGGTGGCGTTCGACAGGGTGACGGTGAAGCCCTCGTCGCTCTCGACCGCGTTGTCGCCGGCGACCGACACCGTGATGGTCTTGGTGGTCTCGCCGTCGGCGAAGGTGACGGTGCCGCCCGGCAGCGTGCCGCCGAAGTCGGCGGCGTCGGCCGGGTTGGCGCCGGAACCGGCGGCCGCCCACTGCACCGTGGATGCGCCCGCCGTGTTGCCCGAGCGGGTGACGGTGAAGGCGTAGGCGGTGGTGGCGCCGGCCGCACCCTCGGCGTGCGTCACGGTGGCGCCGTCGATGGCGATCACGCCGGGGGCCGGCGGGGGCTCCCCCGCCTGGCCGGCGAAGCGGAAGTTGGCGGCGGTCAGGTCGGCCAGCTTGATGCCCGGCAGGATGATGCCGCTGGAGTAGTCATTGACCGGGTAGACGAACGTGCCGGTCTCGTCCTCCTGGGTGATCAGGTCGGCCATGCCGGTCAGCGCCGTGAAGGCCCGCAGGTCGATGACGTCGCCGCCGATCTGGAAGTCGGCGATGGTCGAGTAGCCGTTGCCCGGCCCGAAGACGAAGGTGTCGTTGCCGGTGCCGCCGGTCATGTAGTCGCTGCCGCCGGCCCCAATGATGGTGTCGTTGCCGGTGCCGCCGGCCAGCGCCTCGCTGGCCGTCGTGCCGGTGATCGTCTGGTTGCCGGTGCCGGTCGGATCACCGCCCGTGTTCCCACCGGGCTCACCACCCGTGTTCCCGCCGGTGTTCCCGCCATTATTGCCGCCGGCCGGCGGCGCGCCGCCGTAGCCGATGGCGTTGTTGGCGACCACGAACTGCGTGGTGTCGTAGGTGCCGGCCAGCGTCAGGGTCAGCGCGCCGGCACCGCTGCCGACGTGCAGCAGGGTGTTGCCGTTCGCCACCTCGGCGGTGACGTCGCCGGCGCCGATGGCCAGACCGGCGATGCGCAGCACGTCGCCGGCCTTCAGCCCGGTGACGCTGGTGAAGCCGGCGGCCTGCGCCGCGGTCATGGTAACGTCGTGGGCGTTGGCGCCGGTGAACGCCAGCGTCTCGACGCTGGTCAGCGTCATGCCGGTGATGTTGACCGCCGCCGAGGCCTGGGCGGTGTTGTACTCCCAGTCGGTCAGGTTGGCCGAGGAGATCTCCAGCGTGTCGGTGCCGACGCCGCCGTTGAAGCTCACCGTGCCGGCGTCGGCCTGGTTGACGATGACGTAGCGGTCATTGCCGGCCCCGCCGTCGATGATGTCGGACTGGGTTTCCGAATAGGTCCCGGCCACGTCCATGCCGGCGATGATGGTGTCGTCGCCGTCGCCGCCGTAGATGGTGTCCTGGCCCCAGTCGCCCTTCATCAGGTCGTTGCCGTCGCCGCCGTACATCACGTCGAGGCCGCCGCCGCCCGCCATCGAATCGTTGCCGCCGTCGCCGTACATCAGGTCGTTGTCGGCGCGCCCGTAGATCAGGTCGTCGCCGGCGCCGCCGTACTGGGTGTCGTCGCCGTCGCCGGCCTCCAGCGTGTCGTTGCCGGCGCTGCCGTGCTCGACGTCGTTGCCCGCATGGCCCCAGAACCACACCGCGTCGCTGCCGGCGGTCATGGTGTCGTCGTAGCCGGTGCCGATCCAGCGCTGGATGTTGACGAAGACGTCGCCGGCCGCGTCGCCGGTGCTGTTGCCCGGCGTGCCGAGGTCGAGCGTGATGCCCGCGGTGGAGTGCTCGTAGGTGGCGTTGTTGAAGCCGGCGCCGCCGACCAGGGTGTCGGCGCCCGCACCGCCTTCCAGCACGTCGCCGGCCTGGCCGTCGACGATCAGGCCGTCGTTGCCGCCGGCCACCAGCGAGTCGTTGCCGGCGCCGCCCATCAGGAAGTCGTGGCCGGTGCCGCCGATGATGGTGTCGTTGCCGCCCTGGCCGTCGATGGTGTTGCCGGTGTCGTCGCCGACGATGGAGTCGTTGCCGTTCGTCGGGGTGCCGGTGTAGGCCAGCAGGTGCGGCCACGCCGGTGCGCCGGCAAACGGAGACGAGGCGTGCACGGCGGCGGTCGCGACGTCGAGCGTCCAGCGCCCGCCGAGGGCGGCGTCGCCCACCGGGTGCGAGGCGGCCGCGACCCGCGCGCCGGTCGCCGCGGCCAGACGGTCGAGGAAGCGGCATCCGGCCTCGCCGGCGCCGACGCGGCAGGCGTGGATGAGGATCTCGGTTCCCGCGGCGTCCGGCCAGGAGCGATCGGCCAGCGAGGCGGCGTCGAGCGGGTTCGCGCCCAGCAGCACGCGGCCCGGCTCGCCGTGCGCGAGGATGTGCAGGGCGGCCGGCCGTTCGGCGAGCGCGGCGGCGAGGACGGCGTGCGCGTCCTCGGTGGCGGAAACCATGATGGTGCGAATGCCCGGACGCTGCTGCGCGGCCAGGACCTCGACGTCCTCGAGACCGACATCGACGATCAGTATTTCGCGCACTTCTCTGTCTCCTTTTGCGATGTCGCCGGCCATCAAAGGGCTCGGGCAAGAACGGGTCGGTACCGGCCAGAAAAGACGGCCGGAACGACGGCTGATTTCACCAATGAAGCGAAGTTGGTGTGGCTAATTTGGCAAATGATCCGCCGGCCACAATCCGAAATTTCGGGCTATCGGCCGCGCTGCCCAAGAGTAATGCTGCCAGTAAATTCGGATGATTCGACGGTGTTCTTTATGCTTCTTGATTAATCGTCGGTATCGGCTGGTTAAGCTGAGATGATGAGCGGCCTCCGCCGCCTGGAGGGAACGGCGATCCGGAATCGCTCCGTACGCTGCGGAGGTGTTGGCCGGCGCACCTCCACCGCATGCCCGTTCGGCGCGGGCCGCCGTCGAGTTCGGCCGAGGCCGGCCGGGCGCTCTAGGCCGAACAGGGGGCGTCGCCCGCCCATAAGGAGTTGCGGTGACACCCTGCGTCCGCCCGCGCCGCCCGGCCGTCGTACCCACCCCGCCGGGAAAGCCCGGCTGAGCGGGGCACCGATGCCCCGGACCCGGTAGACGGTTCGGGGGCGCGCCAGGGAGGGCAAGCCGTTTGCGCCGATTGCCCCCGGCGGTCGCCCTACCCATCCTGGGAAGCGCACTTCCGTTGGATTGGAACGGCGGCATGACGCACGGCGACAGACCCTCGAAGACCTTTCACGGCGGCGCTGCCGGCGTGACGGCGACCTATGCGACCATCGAGCAGTGCGGCACCCGCCTCGCGCAGCTGGCCGCGCCGGTCCGACTGCCGCCGGGGTACGGCGCCGCAGCCCTCGACCCGGCCCTTTTCCGGCTGCGGAACGTGGTGGCCCTGCCGCTTCCCGGCGACTGGCGCTTCCTCACGCAGGACGGCCGTCTCGTCCTGGGCGGCGTGTCCGTGTGGCCGGGCAAGCCGGCGTGGGCCGTCAACCCCGCCGCGCCGGTGGAGGAGCGGGTGTTTCGCGTCGCGCTGCCGGAACCGCTGGCCGAGATCGAGGAGGAGTACCTGTGGCTCGGCGGCCCGTCACCGGCCAACTACTATCATTGGGTCATCGACACCCTGCCCCGCCTGCTGGCCTTCCGGTCGTGCGCGGAGCTATGGCGGCGCCCGCTGCTGGTCGGCGCCGCGTGCGTCCGGTACATGGCGGAAGCGTTCGATCTGCTCGCGGTGCCGGCCGGCGACCTGCGGCCGCTGGCGCGGCCGGTCCGGTTGCGCAGCGTGTGCGTGGTGTCGAACCTGTCGAGCTATGGCCACATCCACCCGGTGGCCATCGCCGCGCTGCGCCACGCCTTCCTGCCGCTCGCCGGGGAGACGGCTGGGCCGTCGCGCCGCATCCTGGTGCTGCGCCGCGACGCCGGGCGCCGGCGCCTGCTGAACGAGGACGAGGTGGCGCGGTGGGCGGCGGCGCGCGGGTTCGAGGCGGTGTCGCTGTCGGGAATGGGCTTTCTGGAGCAGATCCGGCTTTTCCGTCAGGCACGGATCGTTCTTGGCGCCCACGGGGCGGGGCTCACCAACCTCGTCTGGGCCCAGCCGGGCGGCTGCGCGCTCGTCGAGATGGCCCCGGATGCCCCCAGCCTGAACCACTTCGAGCGGCTGGCGGCGCGGATGGCCCTGCCCTACCGGCGTGTGGTGTCGGGCCGCACGCTGCGGCGCGGCGACCGCGACGGCGACTTTCTGGTCGGGTGCGACGCGCTGGACCGCGCGCTCGCCGCCGTCGAGGCGGCGGTGGAGGCGCCGCGGGGCGCCGTCATCGGCCGGCGTGGTCGCCCGCTCCGGGAACGGCCGACGGCAGGAAATAGCGGGCCGCCACCGGCGAGCAGCGTTGCCACAGCCACCGCATCCCGTCCTCGTGGCGCAGCTTGAGCAGCCGCGAGCCGACGGTGACGATGCTGCCGGCAACGGCGAAAAACCGCACCGCGGCGCCGGTCTCGCCGCCGATGGCGAGGCCGAGGGCGACCGCGGCGCCCGATAGCCCGACCGTCCAGCCGATGGTCACCGCGGCCGAGCGGGTGTTCGGCGCCAGCGTCGGCAGCATCAGCAGCAGAAGCAGCAGGTCGGCCCCGGTCCGCAGGCTCCAGGCGATGGCGGCGCCCATCGGGCCGTACAGGGCGACGAGCGCCCAGAGCACGCCCAGGTAGACCGGCAGCTCGATCAGCTGGAGCTTGGCGGTCACGTCCACGCGCCCGATCCCCTGGATCAGGGCGTGCGGCACGAAGGCCACGGCGTTGAAGAGGACGCCCAGCGCCAGGACCGCCAGGATCGGTCCGCCCTGCGCGGCGAACGTGGGACCGAGCCACAGCTCGAGCGCCGCGCCGCCGCTCACCACGACGGCGGCCTGCACCACCAGGAAGACGCCGAAGATGGCATAGCCGCCCGCCGTCAGGATGCGCCCGAGCGCCTGCGGGTTCCTGGCGAAGAGCCCCGCGACGATGGGGAACAGCACGGCCGACAGCGCGCCGGGGATGAACAGCAGGCGCGACAGGACCTCCAGCGTCGTGGTGTAGAACACCACCGTCGCGGCCGGCACGAGGCTCGCCAGGATGAAGCGGTCGCCGTACACCATCACCGGCCCGGTGAGATTGTTGAGCATCATCCACCCCCCCATCCTGAACAGGGGGCGCAGCGGCACACGCGGGTACCGGGACGGGGACAGGAGATCGGGCATGACCCGGAGGCACAGCCAGCCGAACGCCAGCAGCCCCAGCACGCGGCCGAAGGCGATCGCCGCGATGATCCACACCAGGCTGCCGGAGAAGGGCAGCACGCACAGCGGGCTCAGGTAGTTCATCACCCCGACCACCATGCGCACCAGATTGACCGGGCGGAACTGCTGATACGCCTCCAGCATGCCGCGCAGGGCGGCTGAGACCAGCGCCACGGGCACGATGAGGCCGACGATCATCAGGCTCGTGCGGATCTCCCCGGCGGCGGCGCCGGGCGTGTGGAGGACGTAGTCGGTCAAGGGGCCGGCCGCCGCGACGACGACCCCTCCGGTGACCAGCCCCAGCACGGCCATGACGCCAAGCGCCGGCCCGGCGATGCCGATGTCGCCGGCCCCGTCCAGACGGCTGCGCCGCTCGGCCAGGATCTGCACAAGCGACCGCACGAGCCCGAGGTCGAGCAACGACAGGTAGCCGAGCAACGCCCAGATCAGCGTCAGGAAGCCGAAGTGCTCCAGGCCGATCGTCGCGATCATCCAGGGAATCGACAGCAAGGCGGCGGCCATCGGCAGCCCCTCGCCAAGCAAATTCCAAATCGTGTTGCGGAGCAACATCAGCAGCCGCTCACGTGCGAGGGTTCCGATGGCGCCGCAAGGGCAGCACTCCAGGCCCAAGGGCCAATGAGCGCGTTCGGTTGACGCACGGGAGCCGACCTCACGACGAGTAGGGTTACATGCAGAAGCGTAGCTTGGTTCTAGCAGTTATATGGCATTTAGCAAATGGCGAGTTCTATTTGCGGTGCAGCATTTGGCGGCTCCCGTATCGCCCGACGCGTGCATTTCGGGGCCGCCGGGCGGAACGGCGGCCCTGGGCGAAAGTTGGGACATGAGCCGAAAGCGGCCATCCGTCGGCGCCCGCCGTGCAACCGACGCACCCCGGAGGCGTTCTACTGCCATCGCCGGCGCGCCCGCGCCGCCGGCCGGAGTTCCCTTTCGGAGAGAGCACGCGCGCGATGGCCGATCTTCCCTACTACGTGTCCGCCCTGCTGACCGCGAACGCCGCCCACTGGGGACCGGGCGGGACGGTGGTCGGGAGCGACCGGGCCGGCCAGCCGGCCACCGTCCGCTTCGGCTTCCCAAGCAGCGCCGCCGGGCTGACCGGCAGCGATGCCGCCGGCTTCGCGCCGATGACCGAGACGCAGAAGACCGCCGTCCGGCAGGCGCTGACGGCGTGGGCGTCGGTGGCGAACCTGGGCTTCGTCGAAACGGCGGACGCATCGTCCGCGGAGATCCGCTACGTCACCAACCGGCAGGGCGGCTCCTCGGCCGCCTACACCTACTACCCCGGGCCGGCGCCCGGCGGCGGCGTGTTCCTCGCCAACGACGTTCCGGCCAACGCCGCGCCCACGCCCGGCAGCTACGCCTTCCTGACGCTGCTGCACGAGACCGGTCACGCTCTCGGCCTCAAGCACCCCGGCAACTACGACGCCCGGCTCAACGCTTCGGAGGGGCCGTTCCTGCCGGCCGCCGAGGACAACCGCGCCTTCAGCGTCATGTCCTACAACCGCGGCCCGCTGCCGCCGACCGTCATGCCGGCCGGACCGTCCATCGACGACGTCGCGGCCATCCAGTACCTGTACGGCGCCAACATGGCCACCGCCCCCGGCAACGACGCCTACGCGCTGGAGCCCGGCCGTTACCGCACCGTCTGGGACCCCAACGGGATCAACGCGCTCGACGCCGGCGCCCTCTCCGCCCCGGTCAGCCTCGACCTGCGCGCGGGCGCGCTCAGCACGGTCGACGGGACGCCGGTCCTCGGGCTGGCGCACGGCACCCGGGTGCAGCGCGCCACCGGCGGCAGCGGCGACGACACGCTGGTCCCCAACCGCCTGGGCGACGCGCTGGACGGCGGCGGCGGTGTCAACGTCGCGGTGTTCGACCGGCCCCGCGGCGAGGTCGCGCTGCTGCGCACCGAGACCGGCGCCGTCGTGGCCGCCGCGGCGGAGGGCGGCACCGTGCTGACCAACGTGCAGCGCGCCCAGTTCACCGACGGCATGATGACGGAGCTGCAGGCCGCCGTCCTCGATCCCTTCGACACGCTGCGCTACCTGTGCAGCAACCCCGACCTGGCCCTCGCCTTCGGCGCGGACGGCCACGCGGCCACGGCGCACTACCTGGAGCACGGCGTGTTCGAGGCGCGCGCGCTCACCAGCTTCGACCCGTACCGCTACGTCGCCGGCTACCCGGACCTGATCGCCGCGATCGGTCCGAACGTCCAGGCCGCGGAGGTCCATTACCTCTCCGACGGCGTGCGCGAGGGGCGCACGCCCGCCGGCTTCGACCCGAACGCCTACCTCGCCGCCAACCCCGACCTACAGGCGGCGTTCGGCGCCAACCTGCAGGCGGCGGAGGTCCACTACATCGAGCACGGCTACCGCGAAGGCCGGCTGACCGCCGTGGCCGCCGCCGCTCCGCTCGCGGGCGGCGATCCGATCCTGCCCGGCGGCGGGATGCGCAGCGACCCGCTGGTGACCATGGCCGGGTTCCTGCCGACCGGATAGGCGGGCGGTCCGCCTCCGGGCGCCGTGATCCCAATTTTGTCACGGCGATGTAAACAATTCGCCGAAAAATCGCCGGATATCCTGTGCGTCGCGACCCGTCCGCCGGTCGTTTCGAAGCACAGGCATTCCATCGATGACCCAGGCGAGCAGCGCAGCCTTCTTCGTCTCCCCCAACGGAAACGATTCCTGGTCCGGCCGGCTGGCGGCGCCGAACGCCGACGGCACCGACGGCCCCTTCGCCACGCTGGCGCGGGCACGCGACGCCATGCGCGGCTCCGACGTCAAGGTCACCTATCTGCGCGGCGGCACTTTCCAGCTCGCGTCCACGCTCGAACTGGGCGGGGCCGACAGCGGGGTGGCCTTCTACGCCTTTCCCGGCGAAACGCCGGTGATCAGCGGCGGCGAGCGCGTCGGCGGCTTCGTGGACGAGGGCGGCGGCCGCTACTCGGCGGCGGTGTCGCGCGCCACCGGGCTCGACCTGTCGATCGGCGGTGTGCGCCAGACGGTGGCGCAGAGCGGCGACGTGACCCCCGGCGACCCGCGCTCGGGCTGGCTGGTCCTCGACCAGGCGGCGTCCGGCCCGAGCACGACGGCGATCCGCTGGCGCGACGGCGACGTCGACCCGGCCGTCCTGCAGGCGGGCCTGAAGATCCAGACCTTCAGCACCGACCGTCTGGCCGACAGCATCGTCGACGTGCGCGCCATCGACGCCGCCAGCCGGACCATCAGCTTCCAGCAGGCGGTCTGGTACGCGCCGAAGACCGGCGGCACCTACCGCCTGCTCAACGCTCCCAACCTGATCCGCGACGCGGGCGAGTTCGCGTGGCGGGCGTCGGACGGCCGCCTCGTGGTCAAGCCGTCGGATCCCGGCGCGCTGCTGGCGCAGGGCGCCGTGGTGGCGCGGCTCGGCACGCTGGTGGCGCTCAACGGCGCCAGCGGCGTCACGCTGTCCGGGCTGACCTTCGCCGACGGCGTCTACACCGGCGCGGCACTCACCCTGACCGGCGGCGGCGGCAACGCGATCACCGGCAACCGCTTCGTCAACGTCGGCACCGCTGTGCGGCTGGCCGGCTCCTCAGGCAACAGCCTGCTCGGCAACCGGATGGAGCAGCTCGGCGCCAGCGGCGTCGAGCTGACCCCCGGCAGCAACGCCAACCGCGTCGAGTCCAACATCATCCGCGACATCGGCCGGGTTTCCAAATACGTCGGCGGCGTGATGGCGTCCGGCGCGGCCGACAACGTCATCGCCCACAACGACATCGCCGGCAGCCCGCGCTACGGCATCTCGTTCAAGAACTGGGACGGCAACACCGTCAACACCGGCAATCAGGTGCTCTACAACCGCATCTCCAGCACGCTGCAGGAGACCGGCGACGGCGCCGCGATCGAAGTGCTCGGCCGCTCCAACGTCGACACCCGCATGCTGATCCAGGGCAACTGGATCGACGGGGTGGGCGGGCTGGGCACCGACGGCAACGGGGGCTGGTACAACCGCCACAAGAGCTTCGGCATCTACCTCGACGACCAAGCCAACGGCGTCACCGTGCGCGACAACTTCATCCGCGACACCGGCTGGGCCAGCGTCTTCGTGCACGGCGGCGACAACAACACCATCGACAACAACATCGCCGTCACCGCCAACCCCGGCGAGCGCTTCATCCGCCTGGAATGGCAGCCGAACGCCGGCGACGCCGGCCGGCTGTCCAACAACGTCGTGACGCGCAACGCCGTCCAGACCAGCGCCGGCAACGACTACTGGACGCTGCTGACGCCCGGCAGCTTCCAGCTCGACGGCAACGTGCTGAGCGGCGGGCGCGCCTACGGCGGCGGCGACCGCGTTGCCGACCCCGGCTTCCTCGACGCCGGCGGCGGCAACTACGCGCTGCGCGCCGGCGGCCTGGCCCTGGCCATGGGGCTGCACGACCTGGCGTGGGCGAACATGGGCGTGCAGTGGGCGGGGCCGTCCATCCCCACGCCGCAGGTTCCGCCGGCGCCCGTGGCGCCCGGCCCGGCCACACCGGGCGACCCGGCGGGACTGAACGCGGCGCTCGCCAGCTTCGACGCGCTCTCCTATCTGGCCGTCAACCCGGACCTCGCCGCCGCCTTCGGCACCGACACGCAGGCCGCCCGGCAGCACTTCATCGCCTACGGCTACCGGGAGGGCCGCGGCACCTCCTTCGACGGCCTCGGCTATCTCGCCTCCTACGCCGATCTGGCGGCCGCGTTCGGCACCGACACCGCCGCCGCCGCGCGCCACTACATCGGCAACGGCCGGGCGGAGGGGCGGGCCATCCGCTTCGACGGCTACGCCTACCTCGCCACCTACCCCGACCTGATGGCGGCGTTCGGCGCCGACGCAGGCGCGGCGACGCTGCACTACATCCGCTACGGCCGCGCGGAGGGGCGCGGCATCGGCTTCGACGCCTACGGCTATCTCGCCTCGAACGGCGACCTGGCGGTGGCGTTCGGCACCGACGCCGCCGCCGCCGCGCGCCATTACGTCACCTTCGGCCAGCGCGAGGGCCGCGCGACGCACAGCTTCGACGCGCTGCGCTATCTCGCCTCGAACCGCGACCTCGCGGCGGTGTTCGGCACCGACGCGACGGCGGCGGAGCTGCATTACCTGCGCTATGGGCGGAGCGAAGGGCGCACGGCGACGGCGTTCGACGCGGGGCGCTATCTCGCCGCCTACCCGGATCTGGCCTCCGCCTTCGGCGGCGACCAGGGGGCGGCGACCCGGCATTTCCTGGAGTACGGCCGCGCCGAGGGCCGCACCGCCGGCTTCGCCGCGCTCGCCGGCCCGGCCTGACCGCCGGGAGGCGGCGCCTCAGAGGCGCCGCTTGACGGCCATCGGGCTCCAGGTGATGACCCGCATCAGGGCGGCCAGGGTGACGTTGCGCGACGCCTGGATGGCGCGGCGCTGCCTCAGCACCTCCGGCAGGCCGCCGATGGCGTCGCGCATGGCGCGCTCGGCGGTGCCGGGATTCGACCACCGCCAGCGGAACAGCGCGAAGTAGCCCATGGCTGCGGCGTGCAGCGGCACCACCAGGACGATCAGCGGAAACGGAACGTTCTTGATCAGCGTCCAGACGATGTTCCGGATGCCGTGGTACAGCGAGAAGTCGCCGTACCGCTTGCTGACGCCCGAACCGACGTGGTGCACGACGGCGTCGCCGACCTGGAGGCAGCGCGCGCCGCGCAGGCGCATGCGGAAGCCCAGATCGATGTCCTCGCAGTAGCAGAAGAACCGCTCGTCGAAGCCGCCGACCTCCTCGAACAGCGCGCGCCGGTACATCGCGGCGGCGGCGCAGGGCGAGAACACCTCGCCGGTGAAGTAGGGCCGCCGCCCGGCGCGGCCGCAGCCGGCCCGCCACGCCAGCCCGAAGATCGAATAGCGGTCCCCCTCGCCGTCGAGCAGCGACGGGTCGGCGGCCGAAAGCTGCGTCGAGCCGAACATGGCGACGCCCGGATTCGCCGCGGCCGCGGCGTGCAGCCGCTCCAGCCAGTCGGGTTCGGGGAAGGCGTCGGGGTTGAGCGTGACCAGCCACGGCGCCTGGGCGCCACGGGCGCCGAGGTTGTTGCCGGCGGCGAAGCCGACGTTCTCGCTCAGCGCGACCAGCGTGAAGCGCGCGTCGTCCGGCATCGCCACGCGGTCGAGGTCCTGCGACGCGTTGTCGACCACCACCACCTCGAAGTCGGTCGCGGTCTGCGCCAGCAGTGCGGCGAGACAGCGGTTCAGGTAGTCTGCGCAGTTGTGGCTGACGATGATGATGCGGCAACGCGGTGTCACGTCGGGATTCCGGCGGGCAGGGAGTCAGGCGTGCCCCGTGGCACGGCGGCAGAGCATACCGGCATGACCTTCGCCTTGTCATCAGCCGGACGGCGGATATTAGTTGGTTTTAAGCATTTTGTTGCTACGGTGCGGCCTTTGCTCGCCCCGGCCACCCTGGAGTTTTTGGGACATGTCTGACCGTGACCTGCCGCCGTCGTTCGCCGCGACCGCCGCCCTGACGCCGGAGGCGGTCGCCGACGGGACGACGGGTGTCATGACCCTGGGCAACGCCGGCAACACGGTGATTCTGTCCACCATATCGACCCTCGTCGGCGGCGCCGGAACCGACCAGATCACCCTGTCCGGCACCGGCAACACCATCCTGGTGAGCGCCGTCGAGGTGCTGTTCGGCGGGGCGGGCAGCGACGTGGTCTTTCTGGCCAGCAGCGGCGCCACGACCACCGTGGAAGGGGTCGAGATCCTGGTCGGCGGCAGCGGCGCCGAAGCCGTCACGCTGGGCACGGGCGGCCAGACCATGCTGCTGCGCGGGCTGAGCACCCTCACCGGCGGGCTTGGGTCGGACGTGGTGTTCATCGGCGACACCGGGACCACGATGGGCATCCAGTCGGCGGTGGAAATCCTGGTCGGCGGCGCCGGCACCGACATGATCGCGCTGGCCGGCGGCGGCAGCACCATGCTGCTGCGCGGCCTGGAAACCCTGTCCGGCGGCGCCGGCACCGACATCATCACCATCGGCGACACCGGCACGACCATGATGGTGAACCTGCTGGAAACGCTCGTCGGCGGTGCTGGAAGCGACGTGATCTTCTTCGGGTCGGGCGGCGCCACCACCGTGGTGGAGGGCGTGGAGATCCTCGTCGGCGGCAGCGCGGCGGAGACCGTGACGCTTGGCGCCGCCGGCGGGCAGACGGTGCTGCTGCGCGGGTTGAACACGCTCATTGGGGGGGCGGGCTCGGACTTGGTGTTCATCGGCGACACCGGGACCACGATGGCGCTGGAAACCGCCGTGGAAATCCTCGTCGGCGGCGCCGGGACCGACCTGATCAGCCTGGGCGCGGGGGGCGGCACCGTCCTGCTGCGCGGCCTGGAGACGCTGGCGGGCGGCGCCGGCACCGACGTCATCACCATCGGCAACACCGGCACGACCATGCTGGTGAGCGGCCTGGACGTGCTGGTGGGCGGCACGGCGAGCGACCTTATCTTCACCAGCGGTTCGGGGGCTCTGCTCCTCGACCGCGTCGAGATCATCGTCGGCGGGACGGGAACCGACGTGGTGTCGCTGGCGACGGGAGGCCAGACGATCCTCCTGCGTGGGCTGGAGACGCTCGTCGGGTCCGCCGACAAGGACGTGATCACCCTTGGCGACACCGGCACGACCATGGCCGTGGCAGCCCTGGACACGCTGATCGGCGGCGCCGCCGCCGACGCGATCACGCTCACCAGCGGAACGGTCCGGTTCTGGGGCAGCACCGGCGCGGACACCCTCGCGCTGACCGCCACCGTCGCGACGGACGTGGTGATCTACAACTCGGACAGCGAAGGCGGCGTGATCGGCGCCGTCACCGGAAACGACGTGGTCTCGGGCTTCCAGGCCGGCACCGACCAGATCATCATCGCCAGCAGCTTCCGCAGCCTGGTGGACCGTGACGGGAACGGCTCCTTCGCGATCGCGTCCCGCGCCGCCAACGCCGTCGACATGGGCTCGGACGAGGTCGTCATCGTCACCACGGCGGCGGCGGCCCTGGCGGATGCCGGCTTCGCCGGCGTGCGCGCCGCCATCGGGACCCTGGTCAATCCGAAAACCGGCGCGTCGTTGCTCGTCTTCGCCAGCGACGGCGCCAACACGGGCATGTACGTCGCCACCGACATCAACGGCAACGCCTCCATCGGCGCCGACGAGATCAAGATGGTGACGCTGTTCAGCGGCACCGCCACCATGAACGCGCTGTCGATCGTGCCGGGATAGACGGTCGGGGGTCACGAACCCGCGAAGGTGATCCAGGAAGGCGACACGCTGGTCTGCCCGATCAGCACCACGTGCGCCGGGGCATTCGGCGCCGGGCCGGTCGCCATGCTGTAGGTGATCCCGGCCCCTTCGGCGCCGGTCGAGACGGTCAGGTCGGCCAGGGTCAGCCCGGCCGGGAAGCGGAGGACGTCCACCCCCGGCTCGAAGTCGGTGACGATGTCGCGGTCGTTGAAGTAGGTCGGCACGCTGAATTCGAAGACGTCCGCCCCGGCGCCGCCGGACAGCGTGTCGCTGCCGCCGCCGCCGCCCAGCGTGTCGTCGCCGCTGCCGGCCTCGATGCGGTCGTCCGCCCCCATGAAGGACCCGGCGAAGTAGCCGGAGCCGCCGAACAGGCTGTCGTTGCCGCCCGCCCCCATCAGCGCGAAGGGGATGCGGTTCCAGCTGGTGTAGCGGTCGTCGCCGTCGCTGCCGTGGTAGAGGATCCGGGTGTTCATCGGCCGGTCCTCCTGCCGGCCGAACAGCGCGTAGTGCTGCCAGCCGGTTGCGAATTCGCCGCGCGCCACCGCCGCCGCGACGTCCGGGTTTGCCGACAGGTAGGCGCTCTCGGTGGCGAAGGTCGTGAAGCCGACCAGCCCCGGCGAGCGGCCCTCGTGCTGGCCGAAGGCGATCCAGTGGTCGTAGCCGGAGGCCACCCGCCCGACCGCCTTCGCCGCGGCCACGTCGGCGTTCAGCGCCAGGTAGCCGGACTCGTCGAACGCCGCGTTCGGCGAACGCCCCTCGAAGCGTCCGTGGCGCTCGTAGTGCTCGTCCGGATGCAGGCGGTAGTACGGGTCGGCCGCCACGTCGGCGTAGGTCTGCAGGTAATAGGGCGCGTCGAAGAGGCTGGTGGTCATCGAAGGCTCCGGTACTGGCCTGCCGTTCGGCCATTCTAGCCCCGCGCGCAACCCGGACGGCATGCCGCGTCGGCATACCACGGCACCAAAAGTTGCGTCCCCAACAGGTCGGCGCGTCGGCGCGGACGGCATAACACCTATTTCAGGGTGCGGCCGGCGCGGTTGTCGGCTACCTTCGGGTGTTCGATCCGGGAGCAACCTCAGAAGGCCGCCCACCGTGCAATACGTCTACCGTTTCTGGAACGCCACGACCGGCGGGCACTTCTACACGCGCGACACCGCGGAACGGAACAGCATCCTCGCCAACCTGCCGAGCTTCCGCTACGAGGGCGTCGCCTACGGCGTGCCGGAGGCGACGAGCACCACGGTGTGGCGGTTCTACCGGATGGACACCGGGACGCACTTCTACACCGCCAGCGTCGAGGAACGGGACCAGATCAACCGCACGCTCGGCCATCTCTACCGGTACGAGGGGGCGGCGTTCGACGCGTCGTCCACGGCGTACTCCGGAGCGCCGCAGGCGGTCTACCGCTTCTACAACACGCGCAACGGCACGCATTTCTTCACCGCCTCGGACGCCGAGCGCGAGGCGGTGGCGCGCACCCTGCCGGAGTTCCGCTACGAGGGCATCGCCTACTACGCGCCCAGCCCGCCGACCCGCCCCTTCACGCCCGGCCCGTTCGCCGAGGCCTGGTACCTCTCGGCCTACCCCGACGTGGCCGCGGCGGTGCAGGCCGGCCTGACCACCGCGCTCGGTCACTACATGGCGTTCGGCGAGGCGGAGGGGCGCCTGCGGCACGCGCCGACGTCGCTCGCCGGCAACGACGTGGTGACGAGCGCCTACAGCGCGCCAGGCTATGGCGACGCGGTCAACGGCGGGGAAGGCAACGACACGCTGAGCGGCGGCGACGGCGACGACCGCCTGTACGGCGAGACCGGCAACGACACGCTCTACGGCCAGCAGGCGGACAACCTGAACGGCGGCTCCGGCGACGACACCTACTACATCTCGTCGCCCAACGCGGTGGCGGCCGAGGCCGCCGACGGCGGAACCGACACGCTGTGGCTGAGCGTCACCAGCTACGCGCTGCCCCGCAACGTCGAGTATGTCCGCCTCAACTTCGACAACAGCTGGGTCACCACCACCACGCGGATCTCCCTGAGCGGCAACGAGCAGGCCAACTGGGTCGGCACGATCGGCTCCGCCGACGCCCCGATGTCCTACCTGGACGCCGTCCCGCAGCTCGTCGAGATCCACGGCGGGGCGGGCAACGACACGCTGAACGGCGGGCGCGGCGACACCCTGCTGTACGGCGACGCGGGCGACGACCTGCTGACCGCCGGCGCCTGGCAGGCGCGCTCCGGCATCGCCGGGGTGGCGTCCGGCAACGACACGCTGGCGGGCGGCGCCGGCAACGACACCATCGAGGCCTCCAACGGCAGCGACGTGCTGACCGGCGACGCCGGCAACGACACCTTCCTCTTCGACCTGGCGACGAACCGGGTGCGCAACGGCACGCTGGCCTATCCGTACCTCGTCGGCAGCTCGCTCATCACCGATTTCACGCCCGGCGAGGACGTCATCCGCATCCGCGGCACCAACCTGACGGCGCAGCAGGTCTACGACCGCTTCCAGAGCTCCCCCTCGCCGACGCGGACCTGGAGCACCGCGCTGCGCGCCACCTTCACCTACGCGGATTTCACCGCGCCGAACACGGAAGCCAACTTCGACATCGTCCTGGACGGCCTGTCGCGCAGCAGCCTGTCGGCCGGCTCGTTCGTCGTCTCGTCGAGCTGACGCGCCCTACCCCGCCGCCGGCCGGCAGCAGTGGCGGCCAGCAAGCACGGCAGCCAACGGGCGCTGCCGTGCTCGGAGGTGTTTCGCCCCCGGCCTGTTGGTGCCGGTCGCTCCCGGATCGCCTGAAATGGGCCGCTGATCACCGGCCATCGACCTAAAAACAGCGGCTTCGTTAAGATTGCACTCGGTCAGGCGTGGTTTCAGCCGCACCAGTCGACCAAGCCGGTTCCCGACCAGTGCCCGAAGGACGTGACGTCGAGCTTTGGACGGTCCAGCTGGTGCCAGATATCCACCATGTTCAGCAGCTTGGTGTCGTCGAACATGATGATCGGCTTCGTCTTGAACGTGACACTGTCCAGCAGGGCTAGGAGGCTCTTCTCGGTATGATGGTCCTTCGGACCGTCAATGAAGATAAAGTCGGCTTGTTCGATCAGCGCCCGGTGCTCCTCGAACTTTGCCGGCCGCGAGAGGTCAGCCAGGATCTGCGTCGTGTGCTTCCCAGCAAAGTCGGACTCACACAGCCAGCTGTTATCGATCTTACGCCAATCGACGATGTCGAACGTGAAGACTCGCCCGTCCGCCGGCATATTCTCGGCCATTACGAGCGTCGCCATCCCCGTGAAGGTGCCGATCTCGATAGCGATCCTGGGCTTCAGTACCTGGAGCAGCCCAACGATGAGCGCGTAATGCTCCCCCGGCCAGAACCGGTACCACCGCTCGCCATTGACTTGCCGGGCATCCAGACTGTCGAAGCGGGCGCGGCGGGCGAGCGGAAAGGCGCTCATCACCAGATCGAGGAGCCGGTCGTTCGGGCGCCCCCGCTCGTCGTTCGTGCTGACGAGGTATCCCGGCTGCTTGTGCCCGGACGGAAGATCGCGCTCCAGCCGGAACATGTGCGTCAGAGCGTCGACAAGCCCCGGCGGCACGGGTTCGCCGGGGAAGGTGAATCGCAGTGCGCTCCGCAGGACCTCCAACTTGCCGTTGATCTCACGCAGGCGGGATTCGGCTACGGGCTGCGACGGCGCGACGGTGAGGACGCTGCGGAAGATCTCTGTCGCAATAGCGAAACGTCCGGCGTTCTCGTGCTCGAACGCTATCTTCAGCGCATCTTCGAGGGTGTACATGCGGCGGCCTTGCTCGGAGTGGCGGGCAACGCAGAAACGCGCGCCCCGCGATATCGGACCTCTCTACAATAGCCCGTCGGTCCAGGTCAAACCGGAGTGGAGGGGCCGTGGTCGAGGGCGGACAGTCTGGAATGGTGCAAGGCGTAGAGCGCGTCAACGTCACCTGAGCAAAGGATTTTTGTGTGCTTTTCGATTTCCGGGTCTGGCCAATCCCACCAGCGGATCTCGGATAATTTCCGGACGTCTTCGGCCGGGAAGCGCAGCCCCCTGTCTACGGCAGGGTTGCCAGCGGCAATATGATACGGCTCGACATTGCGGGAGACGACTGCCTTGGATGCGATCACCGCGCCGTCACCGATCGTGACGCCCGACATGATGGTGGCGCCGATGCCGATCCACACGTCGTTCCCAATGACGACGTTACCACGCGTGCTGGGATGGCCGGTAATATCGGTAGCGCTTTTCCAGGTATCATTAAATGCCATGAACGGATAGGTCGATATCCAATCAACCCGATGATTTCCGCCCAAGTATATTTCGACATAACCTATGGAGCAAAATTTCCCAATCAAAACCTTCGCGTTTTCACCCCAGGTCTTAATCTCTAAATTGCCGTAGGAGTGAGCTCCTACATGACCGCGCACCACGCCATTCATAACCAAATCTCGTGGGGCGGCACTTGGTGAGATGCTTAAAATCATTTTTGGTATCTACCAAAACACAACGCATGATTTAAATTTATTGTCAGCTTGACAGGACAATATTTCCATTTGTTACCGATGCGCGCGCGTACGGAATGTTCATTTTCTGGATAGACTTGACGAGCCACGCCCACTCATCTTCGCCGATAATTGATTTTTCTTTCCATTCCTCATCAGCAATATAGTTGATTGGTTCATATGGACGTCGGACTTCATGACTAGTGCCAGGAAACATTTCTTGAGCATCATGGATCAACGCCGGTATTTCCCTCAGGTTTTGCCGAAGGACAACGGTCGTTAACAAGACATTGTTGCGCCCCGCTTCTTTGATCTTCGCGCTTAAAGCGCGAATGTTGTGCTCGAAGAAGTCGAACTTGGCGTTAACACGAATTTCCTCGAAATGAAGTTTCGACAAGCTGTCGATCGAAATGCGGATGTGGTCGATGCCCGCGGCGACAATCCTCTCGAAGAACTCATCCTTCAACTTCCGCACAGCGAAATTGGACGTAAAGGAGGCGCGGCGGCGCACGTGCTCCGGCAGGCTTTCCACAAGGTCTATGAACTCAGGGTGCAGAAGGGGCTCCATACGGCACGAGAGACCGAAGCTGTTGTTCCCAAACAGCGGAAGCAAGCTCACATACTTGTCGAGTTCCCGCAGAGTCATGCGCTTGGACGTCGCGATGGACCAATCCGGATTGATGCAGTGGCGGCACCGAAGATTGCAATTGTTCGTAACGTCGCCGAACACAATGTAAGGGTAAAGATCATCGCCCGGCTCGACCCGCTCAATTGCAGCCAGCTGCTCCCGGATGAAGGAAATCGGATCTTCCAGGGGCACTAGGTCAAACCAGCCCTCGTTGCTTTGTTCCGAAAGCCGTTCGATTTTAGCACGGCAAGCCGCATCAACGTACACATATCTGCTGGAGACGCGCATCGACCGACTCATCGTTTGAAACGCGAGCGCTGTGGCCCGCCAGGTGGTGGCGCAGGCACACTTGTGCATTGGAGAATATTCGCAATGCAAGCCCTTTCGCGCACACTCATCCAAGAGGAGGGCGGAGTCGCCAAATCCGGAAGCAGAATGGAACCTGACGCAATCTCCGGTCTGGTGAGATGGCAACGCGCGTAAACAGTCGTCGTCCTCGGCGGCGGCATCGCCCCATCGAAGCGTTGCCCCGAACCGGTCCAGAAAATGTCACAGCGGCCGCGCATGCCCAGCCCGTCATCAGCGGGCTCGCCCCAATTGCTCATTGACGCTGCACGGACTGATTCGTAGAATTTTGCGCGCATTGTCAGCGACAACAGAGATTCTTGAAAATTCTTGCAACACCCGGCTGTTGGGTTTGATTTGACCGTAGATTCCGTAGGCGAACGGACGCGCGGGTCGTGAATCGGCTCAAGGCAGGCTAGGAACGCACGGTCGCTATGGATGCTCTCCAGCGTTTTTATTTCACCCATTTCAGGACTTTTTTGCGATACTGCGGCGCCTTTCTGGCAACCATGCTCTTCCTCACGCAGGCCGCGGCGATGTCTCCGGTTCTTTTCTTTCGACAGGTGGAGCGCGTCGGCGTCCTGTGCACCGTCGACGCGGAGCCGGCGGCGGCCCACGCCGCGCCGGCCGCCGACCGGCTGTGCGACGCCGCCCGCGCGGTGCTTGCGTCACTGCTGGGCGCGGATGGTCCGCCCGTGCTGACGCTGACGCCCAATGACGAACGGATCGCCGACCCGGCGACGCTGGTGGTCCTCCTGCACGCCCAGACGCGCACCGCCGCGGTGCCCGGCGCCGCCGACGCGGCGGTGACGGCGCTGGCCGCGACACTTCATCGCAGCCGCCCGGACCTCGGTGCACCGCCCTTCTTCCTGACCCCGCCCGAGGCGGTCGTCGCCGCAGGCGGCCCGGCCCCGCCCGACACCGTCGACGGAGCGCTGCGCCGCCTGCTGGCCGGCGTCGCCCGGCCGCTCCGGGCCAACCCATGACCCGCCTTTTCCGCCGCACGACCGCACGAGCAGGCGCAATGGAGATCCCGCGATGACGACGCCCGCCGACGCCCCGGCCGACAGCCCCGCCGGCTCCGGCTGCCGGTGCGCCCTGTGTTCGGGCCAAGCCGCCCTGGGCCCCGCCGCCTGGGACGGCGGGACCGCGCCCGCAGCCGCGGCGTCCGACCTGCCCTATTACATCGCGGCCCTGCTGCCGACCGGCGCGCCGAAGTGGGGCACGGCCACGGCCGGCACGGCGGCGGCGGTGACCTTCAGCTTCATGGAAGCCGCGCCGTCCTACGCTGGCACCGACGACCGCAACGGGTTCGCCCCGATGTCCACGGCGCAGCGCGCCGCGGTGCGCCAGGCGCTCGCCGCGTGGGCGGAGGTCGCCAACATCACCTTCACAGAGGTCGCCGACGCCGGTTCCGGCGGCCTCGTCCGCTTCGGCACCAACCGGCAGAACGGGACGTCCGTCGGCTACGCCTACTATCCCAGCCCGCACTTCGCCGCGGCGGGCGACGTCTACATCGCCAACGACTCGGCGGGCAACACGAACCCGCCGCCCGGGTCCTACGGCTTCAAGACGCTGCTGCACGAGATCGGCCACGCGCTCGGCCTGAAGCACCCCGGCGACTACAACGCAGGCGGCGGCGGCACCGAAGGGCCGTACCTGCCCTCGGCCGAGGACAACTACCAGTACACGCAGATGGCCTACAACAGCCATCCGACGCTGGGCTATTCCGGCCTGTCCATAGTGCCGGCGCTGTACGACGTGGCGGCCATCCAATACCTGTACGGCGCCAACACGCAGACCCGGACGGGCAACGACGCCTACGCCTTCAACAACACGGCGGCGGCGTTCAGCAGCACCATCTGGGACGCCGGCGGCAGCGACACCATCGACGCCAGCCAGCAGACGCTGGGCGCCACCATCGACCTGCGCGCCGGCGCCTTCAGCTCGATCGGCACCAACGGAGCGGGCGAGCTGGCGGTGCACAACGTCGCCATCGCCTACGGCGTGACCATCGAGAACGCGGTCGGCGGCGCGGGCGGCGACACCCTGATCGGCAACGCGTCGGCCAACATCCTGATCGGCGGCGGCGGCGACGACACCCTGACCGGCGGTGCGGGCAACGACACGCTGGACGGCGGCCCCGGCATCGACACCGCCGTCTATTCCGGGCCGCGCGGCGCCTACGACATCACCCGCTCGGGCAGCAGCTTCATCATCACCCACGCCGGCGGCAGCGACGCCATCGACACGGTGACCAGCGTCGAATACCTCCAGTTCGCCGACCGCCGCGTCGGCCTGCGCCCGCCCACCGTCGCGCCGGCCACGGTGTCGGTGGTGATCGGCGCGTCCGTGCTGGGCTCGTCGCTGTTCACGGTGTCCGATCCCGACGGCGCGGCGATCACCGCCTACGAGCTGGTCGACACCACGAGCGGCGGCGGCTACTTCTCGCTCAACGGCAACCAGCACGCCGCCGCGGCGACCCTTCCGGTGTCCGCCGCCAGCCTGCCCGACCTCCGCTTCGTCGGGGGCGCGGCCGAGGGCTCCGACCAGATCTCCGTGCGCGCCTACAACGGAACGGTGTGGAGTGAGTGGACGAGCTGGAGCGTCGCCACCAAGCGGCCGAACCAGGCGCCCGTGCTGCAGGCCGACAAGGCCGTGTCCCTCCAGGAGGGGGCGCCGACCACGTCCCTGGCGATCCCGCTGCCGGTCGACCCGGACGGCGACGCGATGACCGTGACGCTCCTCGGCCTGCCGAACGGCGGCACGGTGCGCCTGTCCAGCGGCGCCGCCGTCACCGCCGGGACCCACCTGTCGGTCGGCGACCTCAGCGGGCTGACCTTCACGCCGGGCAACGGCTTCGCCGGCGCCGCGGGCGGCTTCGCCTACAGCGTGTCGGATGGCAAGGGCGGCGTGGCGCAGCAGTCGGTGTCGCTCAGCGTGATCTCGCTCGCCTCGCAGCTGGCGACCTTCGACCCGCTGGTCTACCTCGCCAGCAACCCCGACCTGATCGCCGCGTACGGCAACAACGCCGCCGCCGCCCGGCAGCACTTCATCTCCAACGGCCGCTTCGAGGGGCGCGGGGCCGGCAGCTTCGACCCCTACGCCTATTTGGCCCTCAACGAGGACGTGGCCACCGTGTTCGGCATCAGCCGGGAGGCCGGGCTGAACCACTACATCCAGTACGGCTACCGCGAGCACCGGCCGTCCACCGGCTTCAGCGCGACGGCCTACCTCGCCGCCAACCCGGACCTGGCGAGCGTCTTCGGCACCGATCAGGCGGCGGCGGTGCGGCACTACCTGCAGTTCGGCCGGCGCGAGGGGCGCAGCACGAGCTTCGACGCGCTGGGCTATCTGGCGGCGAACCCCGACCTGGCGGACGCGTTCGGGGCCAACGAGACCGCGGCGCTCAACCACTACCTGCAATACGGCCTGCGCGAGGGGCGCAGCGCCAGCTTCGACGCGGCGTCGTACCTCGCGGCCAACAGCGACCTCATCCCGGTGCTGGGAACCAGCACGGTCGCGGCGGAACGGCACTACATCCAGTACGGGCGGCGCGAGGGGCGCAGCGCGGTGTTCGATGCCCAGTCCTATCTGGCGAGCAATCCGGACGTGGCGAGCGTCGTCGGCTCCAACATGGCGGCCGCGACGCTCCACTACATCCAGTACGGCTTCGCCGAGCGGCGCACCGTGACCCGGACCCGGCCGAGTTCGGCCATGATGGAGCCGCTGGCGGCCGGTTCTCCGTCGTCCGCCTTCGGCATGCTGGCCGGCGCCGCCTGAGCGGCGGCCCCGGCAAATTCGCACGGCCCGCCGCGGTCCGGCTTGTGGCGAACGAGGACGGCGGTTATAGGTTCTCTTCCTAAACAACGGGTCCGGCCGGCCGGCCAGCGACCGCGGGCGCACACGCGCGGGCTTCCGGAACCGGGGGCGGCGCCGGGCGTCCGTTTGGGGTGAGAGAATCATGAGCGCTGTTGCCGTTAGCCAGAAAATCCTGCCGGTTCTCCTGTCCGGTGGCGCGGGGTCCCGTCTGTGGCCGATGTCGCGGGAGCTTTATCCCAAGCAGCTCCTGAACCTGTGCTCCGACCGGTCGATGCTCCAGGACACGGCGCTGCGGGTGACCGATCCGGCGGCGTTCGATCCACCGCTGGTCATCTGCAACCAGGAACACCGCTTCGTCATCGCCGAGCAGCTGCGGCAGGCCGGCGTGCCGTTCCGCAACATCGTGCTCGAGCCGGTCGGCCGCAACACCGCCGCGGCGTGCGCCGTCGCCGCCCTTATGGCGGCCGAGCAGGACCCCGACACGCTGCTCCTGGTGCTGCCGGCCGATCACCTGATCCGCGACATGCCGGCGTTCCGCCGCGCGGTCGATGCCGCCGCCGCCGCCGCGCGGTCCGGCCACCTCGTCACCTTCGGCATCGCCCCGACCGGGCCGGAGACGGGATACGGCTACATCCACAAGGGCGCGGCGCTGCCCGGCCTGGACGGGGTCTTCGCGGTCGCGGCGTTCGTCGAGAAGCCGGCGCGCGAGGTGGCCGAGGGGTACGTCGCCGGGGGCCAGCACGCCTGGAACAGCGGCATGTTCCTGTTCTCCGCCGGGCGCCTGCTGGCCGAGATGGAGCGGCACGCCCCGGCCGTGGTCGAGGCCTGCCGGGACGCGCTGGCCGCCGGCCAGTCCGACCTCGACTTCTTCCGCCTCGACGCCGGCGCCTTCGCACGGGCGCCGAACATCTCGGTGGATTACGCGGTCATGGAACGGACCTCCACCGCGGCGGTCGTCCCGTGCGACCTCGGCTGGACCGACGTGGGCGCCTGGCCGGCGCTGTGGGAGGTCGGTGCCAAGGACGCCGACGGCAACGTCGCCATCGGCGACGTGGTCATGGAAGGCGCGCGCAACTGCTATGTGCGCAGCGAGGGACACCTGGCCGCCGTGGTGGGGCTGGAGGACGCCGTCGTCGTCGTCGCCGAGGACGCGGTCCTGGTCACCAGCAAGGACCAGGCGCAGAACGTCAAGCGGATCGTCGAGCGGCTCAAGAAGGACGGCCGGAGCGAGCCGGTGAGCCACCGCAAGGTGCACCGCCCGTGGGGCGCCTTCCAGTCGGTCCACGCCGGCGACCGCTTCCAGGTCAAGCTCCTGTCCATCGCGCCGGGCGCCCGGCTGTCGTTGCAGAAGCACTACCACCGCGCCGAGCACTGGGTGGTGGTGAACGGCACCGCGCTGGTCACCCGCGGCGACGAGCAGGTCATGGTCTACGAGAACCAGTCCATCTACATCCCGATCGGCACGGTCCACCGCCTGGAGAATCCCGGCAAGGTGCCGCTCAACATCATCGAGGTGCAGTCGGGGTCCTACCTCGGCGAGGACGACATCGTCCGCCTCGAGGACTCGTACGGCCGCGGTTGAGGTGACGGCCGGGTCTGTGTCTCTTTTGGATCAACACCGGCCCGGCATGGCCTGAACGGCCGATTTGAGGTACAAGCTCCCGACGATGGAGGCCGATGCGCCTCCCCCTTGCCGAGAGCCATCATGAGCCCTGTTCCTCCCATCCTGACGGAACCCCAGGTTCCCGAGGTCTTTGCCGACGGCGTCCTCGACGTCGGGTTCGGCAACGGCATGGTCCGTATCGATCTGTTCAGCCTGTCGGCCGTGCACAAGGACGAGCAAGGCCAGCCGCTGCCGGTGATCCGCCAGCGGGTGGTGATGAGCCTGCACGGCTTCCTCAGCAGCCTCGCCGCGATGGACGGCATGCGCCAGCGCCTGGAGGCGGCGGGCGTCCTGGTGCCGGCCGCCGCGGCCCAGGGTCAGGGCGCGGCCGCGGCCGGCCGGCCGGCGGAACCGCCCAAGGCGCCGACCTCGCCCAATTTCGCCTGACACCGGCCGCGCCATGTCCGAAGCCCTCGCCCGCCCCGTCCCGGAACCGGAGGCGCCGCCGCCGGAGACGGCGCTGCAATGCCTGATGCTGGTGGCGCGGCACCACGCCGTGCGCACCTCGCCGGCGGCGCTGCGCCAAGCCCTTCCCGCCGACGGGCGCGAGCCGACGGCGGCGGAGCTGGTGCGCGCCGCGGCCGGCGTCGGCTTCAAGGCGACGGTGCGCCGCCTCGACTGGGACGATCTGGCGGCGCTGCCGGCGGTCTTCCCGCTGCTGGCGCGGCTGAACAACGGCAACACCGTCATCCTGGTGGGCATCGACCGCGCGGCCGGCATGGCCGGCGTCGTCGATCCGCTGGCCGACCGGCCGGGGGTCATCGACGTGCCGCGCGACACCTTCGCCGGCCGCTGGAGCGGCGAGATCATCTTCCTCAAGCCGCGGCACGGGCTCGCCGACCCCAACCAGCCGTTCGGGCTGCGCTGGTTCCTGCCGGAGATCCTGCGCCAGGGCCACGCCTTCCGCGACGTCGTCGTGGCGGCGCTGGTGCTGCACGCGCTGGCGCTGCTGGTGCCGGTCTACTTCCAGATCGTCATCGACAAGGTGCTGGTGCACGAGGCGCTGACCACGCTGCAGGTGCTGACCATCGGCGTGCTGACCGCCCTGCTGTTCGAGGCGGTGTTCCGCTTCCTGCGCCAGTTCATCCTGCTGTCGGCCGCCAACAAGATCGATATCCGGCTCCTCAACCGCACCTTCGGCCACTTGCTCGACCTGCCGATCACCTTCTTCGACGCCACCTCGGCCGGCGTCACCGTGCGCCACATGCAGCAGGTCGAGCGCATCCGCGAGTTCCTCACCGGCAACCTGTTCTCCACCGCGCTGGACAGCCTGGTGCTGCTGGTCTTCCTGCCCTTCCTGTTCTCCTATTCGGTCAAGCTGACGCTGATCACGCTGCTGTTCGCGGCGCTGATCGCCGGCGTGGTGGTGGGGCTGGTGCCGGTGTACCGGGCCCGCCTGCGCGAGCTGTACAACGCCGACGCCGAGCGGCAGGCCATGCTGGTGGAAACCATCCACGGCATGCAGACGGTGAAATCCTCGGCGCTGGAGCCGCAGCAGCGCCGGCTGTGGGACCGCCGGGCGGCGCGCGCGGTGACCACCCACTACCGGGTCGGCCGCATCTCGATCACCGCCCGCGCGATCACCGAGTTCCTGGAGAAGGCGATGATGGTGGCGGTGGTCGCCGTCGGCGCCTTCGACGTCTTCGACCGTGAACTGACGGTTGGCGCTCTGATCGCCTTCCAGATGCTGTCGGGCCGCGTGGTGACGCCGCTGGTGCAGATCGTCTCGCTGATCCACCAGTACCAGGAGACGGCGCTGTCCGTGCGCATGCTGGGCGAGGTTATGAACCACCCGGCCGAGCCGCGGCGCGAGGGCACCGGCGCCTGTCCGCGCCTGACCGGCCGCATCGAGATCTCCGACGTCGGCTTCCGCTATTCCCGCAACCGTCCGCCGGCGCTGGAGGGGCTGTCGCTGTCCGTCGCCGCCGGCTCGGTGGTCGGCGTGGTCGGGCGCAGCGGTTCGGGCAAGAGCACGCTGATGCGCCTGCTTCAGGGCTTCTATCCGCTGCAGGACGGCCACATCCGCTACGACGGGGTCGACATCCGCGAACTCGACCTCGGCTACCTGCGCCGCTCCATCGGCGTGGTGTTGCAGGAGAACTTCCTGTTCCGCGGCAGCATCCGCGACAACATCGCGGTCACCCGCATGGAGGCCTCGCCCGAGGAGATCATCGAGGCGGCGCGGCTGGCCGGCGCGCACGACTTCATCCAGGACCTGCCCGAGGGCTACGACACGCTGATCGAGGAAGGGGCGAGCAACCTGTCCGGCGGGCAGAAGCAGCGCATCGCCATCGCCCGCGCGCTGCTGCCGCAGCCGCGCATCCTGATCCTCGACGAGGCGACCTCGGCGCTCGATCCCGACAGCGAGGCGGTGGTGATGACCAACCTGCGGCGCATCGCCCGCGGCCGCACCGTGCTGATGGTGACGCACCGGCTCTCCACCCTGACCGGCTGCGACACCATCGCCTTGCTGGAGAAGGGCCGGTTGTCCGACCTGGCGCCGCACGGCGTGCTGCTGGAACGCTGCGCCGAGTACCGGCACCTCTGGCAACAACAGAACCGGCAGCGGTGACGCCCATGGCCTGGCCGACCCTCCTGTCCCGCCGCTCGCGCCTCCCCGCCGGCTTCGCCGTCGATTACCTGCCGGATGGCGAGGCCATCGAGCTGACGCCGATGCACTGGACGGCGCGCTCGACGCTCTACGTGCTGGCGGCGCTGCTGGCGGCGGCGGTGCTGTGGGCGGCGCTGGCGCAGGTCGACCGGCTGGTCTCCGCCGGCGGCCGGCTGGTTACCACGGCACCCCTGGTGATGGCGCAGCCGCTGGAGACCGCGGTGATCCGCTCCATCGACGTGGAGGTCGGCGATCTGGTGCGCGCCGGCGACCGGCTGGCCACACTCGACCCGACCTTCGCGGCGGCCGACCTCGCCGACCTCGCGGCCCGGCTGGCGAGCGTCGAGGCGCACCTCGGCCGCCTGCGCGCCGAACTGGACGGCGGCGCCTTCGACCCCGCCGGCCGCGGGCCGGACGCCGTCATGCAGGCGTCCATCCTCGAGCGCCGGCGCGCCGAGTACCGCTCCCGGCTGTCCCAGCTCGACGAGCGCGCGGCCCAGCTGCAGGCCGGGCTCGCCACCAGCCGCAAGGCGCAGGCCGGGCTGGCCGAGCGGCTCGCCGTCATCGAGGAGGTGGAGGGCATCCGCCGCCAGCTGCACGAGAAGCAGACCGGGTCGCGCCTGACCTACCTGGAGGCCCGCAACGAGCGGCTGCGCATGCGCGACGAGCTGGCCAACCTCAAGGACCGCGAACGCGAGGCGGAGCACGAGCTGAAGGGCGTGCAGGCCGAGCGCGCCGCCTTCATGGACGAGTGGCGCCGCAAGACCGCCGAGGAGCTGGTCGAACAGCAGCGCCAGCGCGCCACCCTGGTCGAGCAGATCGCCAAGGCCGAGCGCCGCCGCTCGCTGGTCACCTTGACGGCGCCGGTCGATGCGGTGGTGCTGGAGGTGGCCAAGCGCTCCGTCGGATCGGTCATCAAGGAGGCCGAGCCGCTGGTCACCCTGGTCCCGGCGGCGGTGCCGCTTGAGGTCGAGGTGGAGATCCCGTCGCGCGACGTCGGCCTGGTGCGCACCGGCGATCCCGTCCGCGTCAAGCTCGATGCCTTCCCCTTCCAGCGCCACGGCACGCTGAGCGGCGAGGTGCGCACCATCAGCGCCGACGCCTTCCAGCGCGAGAGCCAACCTGAGGGCAAGGGTGGCGCCAAGGCGGGCGGCGAGGCGGTCTTCCGCGCCCGCGTGCGGCTGACGGCGACCCGTCTGGAGGGGGTGCCGGAGGGCACGCGGCTCAGCCCGGGCATGCTGTCGACGGCGGAGATCCGCATCGGCACCCGCTCGGTGCTGTCCTATTTCCTCTACCCGGTGATCCGCGCGCTGGACGAGAGCATCCGCGAGCCCTGACGCGGCGGCCGGGCTTGTCTGGCCGCCCCCGCCGTCGTACAGCTTCCCTCCCCGAGAGCAGGGATGCAGCGATGTCCGGACACGCCCCCATGCGCAGCCACGTCGATCAGCGGCTGCGGCAGTTGCTCGAAAGCGACGCCCCCAACGAGAAGCGGTCCTACGACCTGCTGCTGCTGGGCGCCGCCTACCGCATGGAGATCCTGAAGGCGGTGCTGGTCGAGCGCACCCAGCGGGTCGTCGCCGGCGGCCCCTTCGCCGGCATGCGCCTGCTCGACGAGGTTTCGGATGGGTGTTACCTGCCGAAGCTCATGGGAACCTACGAGGGCGCGCTGCACCTCCACTTCGATGCCGCCTGCACGCGCGGATACGACGCCGTCGTCAACATCGGCTGCGCCGAGGGCTATTACGCCGTCGGCTTCGCCCGGCGTCTTCCGCAGGCGCAGGTCCATGCTTACGACATCGACCCGAACGCGCGTCGCCTGTGCGCGAACATGGCGCGCCTGAACGGGGTGGGCGAGCGGCTGCACATCGCCGACCGTTTCGACGGCGCCATGTTCGCCGGGTTCGCCGGCAAGCGGACGCTCGTCGTCTGCGACATCGAAGGAGGCGAGGTCGACCTGATCCGGCCCGACCTTTTTCCGGCGCTGCGCGGGATGGATCTGATCATGGAACTGCACGACTGGGGCGGCAACCCGGCGTCCACCATCGTGCCGCCGCGCTTCGCCGCGACGCATGAGGTCGTCGTGCTGGACGGCCGCTCCCGCGCCGGAAGGCTTCCGGACGCTCTGAGCACGCTCAGCGAGCTGGACCAGATGGTCGTGACGTGGGAAGGCCGTAGGGAGCAGACCCCCTGGGCCGTCATGACGGCCCGCGCGTAAGCGCGCCCCCACGTCCGCCGTATTATGGCGATTGGCCGGGGAGCGGGTGTGCGCTCGGCACTATGTGCTATGCAGCAAAGCCGGCTGGAGTCCATGCCGTCCGAGCACTTAGGTTGCGGGGGAGCGCACGCTCGGCCCCCTGCGGTTGCCGCCGTTCCGGCCCGCCCCGCCCCGCCCCGCAACCCCGGATGCATCGCGCGCATGATTTCCTTGCCACTGGCCCTGGTCCTGCCCTGGGGCATCCTCGACACCGCGCAGATCGACCCGCTGGGGCTCGTGCGCCTCGTCGGCTGGTCGCAGCAGCCGACCTGGACCATCGAGCCGCCGCGCCTCGCGCTGGATGACCGGGCGCTGCAGCACACCGCGGCCTACCGCTTCGCCCGGCCCGACGTGCCGCCCGGTGATGGACAGCTGGTGCCGCAGGCGGGGCTCGTGCTCGAATACCGGCTGGTCGACGGCTTCGGCGGCGATCCGCAGGCGCTGACGAGCGTGAGGATCGGCGATCGCGACTTCCCGCTCGACGCCCGGGTCGGCTTCGTGGAGCCGCATTACGGCACCCTCTTCGACACGGAGAGGGTCCTCACCCGCGACGACATCTACGGCTTCGGGCCGCCCAACCCCGAGGCGGACCCCGAGGTGGCGGAGCTGGTCGCCGGCACCGAAGGGCCGGTGCTCGACTTCGGCTGCGGCAGCGGCGCGCTGGTCCGGGCCATGCGCGGGCGCGGCCTGGACGCCCGGGGGCTGGAGATCGACCGCGAACCGGTCCGGCAGGCTCTGAGGCCGGATGTGGCGCCTTACGTCACGCTCTACGCGGGTGATTTTCCCAGCCCGTACGGGAGCGGGGCCTTCGACACCGTGATCGCGTCGGAGGTGCTGGAGCACATCCCGGACCACGCGGCGGCCATCTCGGAGATGGCGCGCCTGACGCGGCGGCGGCTGATCCTGACGGTGCCGGACATCGCCGCCATCCCGCTGGGCACCCGCCACCGTCTGGTGCCGTGGCACCTGCTGGAATCGACGCACGTCAACTTCTTCAACCAGCGGAGCCTCGGCCGCGCGCTGGCGCCCTTCTTCCCGAAGGTGGAGTTCGGCCGCATCTCGCCGTGCGCGCTGAACGACACGGCCTTCTACGTCAGCCTCGTCGCGGTCTGCAGCAAATAGCCGCAGCCGTCGCCGGACCCGGCGTCAGGCGAAGAAGCGGTTGCGGAAGTAGGCGATGGTCCGTCCCAGCCCGTCTTCCAGCGGCACCCTCGGCTCCCAGTTCAGCAGGGCCTTGGCCTTGGTGATGTCCGGGCGGCGCTGCTTGGGGTCGTCCTGGGGCAGCGGCCGGTGCTCGATGCGCGAGGCGGAGCGGGTCAGGCGGATCACCATCTCCGCCAGCTCGATCATGGTGAACTCGCCGGGGTTGCCGAGGTTCAGCGGACCGGTGACCCCGGCCGGCGCCGCCATGAAGCGCAGGAAACCCTCGATCAGGTCGTCGACGTAGCAGAAGGAGCGGGTCTGGCTGCCGTCGCCGTAGACGGTGATCGGCTCGCCCTTCAGCGCCTGCATGATGAAGTTGGACACCACGCGCCCGTCGTTGGGGTGCATGCGCGGTCCGTAGGTGTTGAAGATGCGGATGACCTTGATCGGCAGCCTGTGTTGGCGGTGGTAGTCGAAGAACAGCGTCTCTGCGCAGCGCTTGCCCTCGTCGTAGCAGGCGCGCGGGCCGATGGTGTTGACGTTGCCCCAGTACTCCTCCGGCTGCGGGTGGACGGCGGGATCGCCGTACACCTCCGAGGTCGAGGCCTGGAAGATCTTCGCGTTCAGCCGCTTGGCCAGCCCCAGCATGTTGATGGCGCCGTGCACCGACGTCTTGGTCGTCTGCACCGGGTCGTGCTGGTAGTGGATCGGCGAGGCCGGGCAGGCGAGGTTGTAGATCTCGTCCACCTCGACGTAGAGCGGAAACGTCACGTCGTGCCGCATCAGCTCGAAATGCGGGTTGCCCAGCAGGTGGGCGACGTTGTCGCGGCTTCCGGTGAAATAGTTGTCGGCGCACAGGACGTCGCAGTCCTGCTCCAGCAGGCGCTCGCACAGATGCGATCCGAGGAAGCCGGCGCCGCCGGTGACGAGGACGCGCTTCTTGTTGAGAGCCCGCATGGAGACCTGTCCTGCCTTGGTGGATCGTGGCCGCGGCCGAACTCAGTCGAGCAGACCGAGCAGATAGCGGCCGTAGTCGTTCTTCTTGAGCGGTTCAGCGAGGCGGCGCACCTGTTCGGCGTCGATCCAGCCGGCGTGGTAGGCGATCTCCTCCGGGCAGGCGATCTGCAGGCCCTGGCGGTTCTGCACGGTGCGGACGAACTCCGCCGCCTCCAGCAGGCTGTCGTGCGTGCCGGTGTCGAACCAGCCGTAGCCGCGGCCCATCTGCTCGACCTCGAGCTTGCCCATCGCCAGATAGGCGGCGTTGACCGAGGTGATCTCCAGCTCGCGGCGCGCCGACGGCTTCACCGCCGCCGCGATGTCCAGCACCTGGTTGTCGTAGAAGTACAACCCCGTCACCGCCCACTTGGAACGCGGGTTGGCCGGCTTCTCCTCGATGCTGAGCGCGCGGCCCTGGGCGTCGAACTCGACGACGCCGTAGCGCTCCGGGTCGCGCACGGCGTAGGCGAAGACGCGGGCGCCGCTCGCCTTCTCGCCGGCCGAGCGCAGCAGGTTGGTCAGGCCGTGGCCGTAGAAGAGGTTATCGCCGAGCACCAGCGCGCAGCTGTCGTTGCCGACGAAGTCGCGGCCGATGATGAAGGCCTGCGCCAGCCCGTCGGGCGAGGGCTGCACGGCGTAGGTCAGGTTGATGCCCCACTGCGCCCCGTCGCCCAGCACCGTCTGGAACAGCGGCTGGTCCTGGGGCGTGGTGATGATCAGGATGTCCTTGATGCCCGCCAGCATCAGCGTGCTGAGCGGGAAATAGATCATCGGCTTGTCGTAGATCGGCAGCAGCTGCTTGCTGATCGCCCGGGTCACCGGGTAGAGCCGCGTGCCGGAACCGCCGGCCAGGATGATGCCCTTCATGGTCGCGTCGCCTGCTGAGCGTTTCTTTGGGTTTACGATGCCGTCGCCGGGGAGAGCAGCGCGTCGAGCACGCGCTCCAGGCTGTCCCCCCAGCGGGGAGGCTCGATGCCGAAGACGGCGCGGATCTTGGCGCAGTCCAGGCGCGAGTTGGCCGGGCGGCGGGCCGGGGTGGGGTAATCGGCGGTGCCGATCGCCTTCAGGCGCGGCCGGCGGCCGGTCTCCCGCTCCAGGCGCTGGAAGATGCGGTCGGCGAAGCCGTGCCACGTGGTCTCGCCGGCGCCGGTGAAGTGGTAGGTGCCCCAAACGCCGGCGGGATCGCTGTCGATGCGACGCGCGATGGCGACGATGGCGTCGGCGATGTCGGCGGCGGCGGTCGGCGCGCCGTGCTGGTCGGCGACCACGCCCAGCTCCTCGCGCTCACGCCCGAGGCGCAGCATGGTCTTCACGAAGTTGGCGCCGTGCACGGCGTAGACCCACGAGGTGCGCAGGATGACGTGCTGCGGCAGCGCCGTGCGCACCGCCGCCTCGCCGGCCTCCTTGCTGGCGCCGTAGACGCCGAGCGGGCGGACCGGGTCCTCCTCGGTGTAGGGGCCGGGCTTGCTGCCGTCGAAGACGTAGTCGGTGGAGATGTGGATGAGCGGGATGCCGCGCGCCGCGCAGGCCGCCGCCAGCCGGCCCGGGCCGTCGCGGTTGACCGTGAAGGCGGCGTCCCGGTCGCTCTCCGCCTTGTCCACGGCGGTGTAGGCGGTGGCGTTGACCACCAGGTCGGGGGCGTGCGCCGCGACCGCCGCCTCGACGGTCTCGGGCCGCAGCATGTCGATGTCCGGGCGGGAGAGCCCGACGAGGGCGCTGTCCTGGGGCCAGGCCGCGCGCATCAGCGCGTCGCCGACCTGACCGCTGGTGCCGAGGATCAGGACCTTCATGCCACCTCGAGCCCCAGACGCTCGCCGCGGTAGGACCCGTTCAGGATGGCCTGCCACCAGTCGCGGTTGCCCAGGTACCATTCGACGGTCTTGCGCAGGCCGGTCTCGAAGGTCTCCTGCGGCGTCCAGCCCAGCTCGCGGGTGATCTTGCCGGCGTCGATGGCGTAGCGCTTGTCGTGGCCGGGGCGGTCGGCGACGAAGGTGATCAGCCGCTCGTGCGGCGCGCCGGCGGGGTTCATCTCGTCCAGCAGGGCGCAGAGCGTGCGAACCACCTCGAGGTTGGTGCGCTCGTTGTTGCCGCCGATGTTGTAGCTCTCGCCGATGCGGCCCTTCTCCAGCACGAGGCGCAGCGCGCGGGCGTGATCCTCGACGTACAGCCAGTCGCGCACGTTGTCGCCCTTGCCGTACACCGGCAGCGGCTCGCCCTTGAGACCCTTGAGGATCATCAGCGGGATGAGCTTTTCCGGGAAATGGTACGGGCCGTAGTTGTTCGAGCAGTTGGTCAGCACGACCGGCAGCCCGTAGGTCTCGTGCCACGCCCGCACCAGATGGTCCGAGGAGGCCTTGCTGGCCGAATAGGGCGAGTTCGGGCTGTACGGCGTGGTCTCGGTGAAGAAGCCCTCGTCGCCCAGCGAGCCGAACACCTCGTCGGTGGAGATGTGGTGGAAGCGGAAGGCGGCGCGCTGCTCGGCCGGCAGCGACAGCCAGTAGCCGCGCGCGGCCTCCAGCAGGCGGAAGGTGCCGACCACGTTGGTCTGGATGAACTCGCCCGGCCCGTCGATGGAGCGGTCGACGTGCGATTCCGCCGCCAGGTGCATGACGGCGTCCGGCTTGTGCTGGGCGAAGACGCGCTTCAGCGCCTCGCCGTCGCAGATGTCCACCTTCTCGAAGACGTAGCGCGGGTTGCCCTCGGCGCCCGGGATCGACGCGAGGTTGGCCGCGTAGGTCAGCTTGTCCAGGTTGACGACGAAGGCGTCGGTCTCGGCCAGAAGCTGACGGACGACGGCGGAGCCGATGAATCCGGCCCCGCCGGTGACGACGATACGCTTCATCAGAATACCTTTGCCCCTGTCAGATCCACATCAGAACACGTCGGTCAGGTCGGCGAGGCGCGGCGCCTTGCGGTCCTTGTCCGAGAGCTGGGCCTTGTCGGCGGCGACCGGCCATTCGATGCCCAGCTCCGGGTCGTTCCACAAGAGGCCGCGGTCATGCTCGGCCGAATAGAAGTTGGTCACCTTGTAGATGACTTCGGTGTCCGGTTCCAGTGTGCAGAATCCGTGCGCAAAGCCGATCGGCACCAGGATCTGGTTCCAATCCTTGGCGCTGATCACCGCGCTGACGTGCCGGCCGAAGGTGGGCGAGCCCCGGCGGATGTCCACGGCGACGTCGAGGATCGCCCCCTTCACCACGCGCACCAGCTTGTCCTGGGCGAACGGCGGCAGCTGGAAGTGCAGGCCGCGCACGGTGCCCACCTCGGCCGACAGCGACTGGTTGTCCTGCACGAAGTCGTAGTGCAGGCCGGCGGCCTCGAACGCGCGCTTGCTGTAGGTCTCCGAGAAGAAGCCGCGGTGGTCGCCGAACTTCTTCGGGCGGATGATCTTGACGTCGGGAATGGCCAGTTCGGTGACTTCCATGGGTCAGGCGCTTTCCTTCTGAAGCCAGGGCCGCACGACGCGCGGCGGGAAGGCCAGCCCGAAGTCGGCGGCCTCCAGCGTCAGGTTGGGGTTGTAGAACGGATCCTCGATCAGCGCCTTGCCCCAGCGGCCGTGCATGTAGCGGATCTCGCGCATGAAGCGGGCGATCTTGTCGGGCGCCATGTCGGACCCGCGCGAGGCGGATTCCAGGTGGTACAGCTCGGCGTGCGGCGTCCACACCAGGAAATAGCCCTTCTCGCGGATGCGCAGGCACAGGTCGACGTCGTTGAAGGCGACGGCGAGGTTCTCCTCGTCCAGCCCGTCGACCTCGTCGAACACCGCCCGGCGCATGATCAGGCAGGCGGCGGTGACGCAGGACATGTTCTGCACCAGGCGCAGCCGGCCGAAATGGCCGGGATGCTCGCGCGGCAGGTTCTTGTGGATGTGGTTGGCGACGCCGTTGATGCCGGTCACCACGCCGGCGTGCTGGATGGTGTCGTCGCCGTAGTACAGCTTGGCGCCGACCGCGCCCACCTCCGGGCGCACCGCGTGGCTGACCATCTCCTTCAGCCAGCCGGGCTCGATCACCTTGATGTCGTTGTTGATCAGGCCGATCAGCTCGCCCCGGGCGTGCTGGACGCCGTAGTTGTTGATGGCCGAGAAGTTGAACGGCCCCTCGTAGCGCAGCACCTTGACCCGCTCGCGGCCTTCCAGCGACGCGAAGTAGGCGAGCGTCTCCGCCTCCTCGCTGTTGTTGTCGAGGATCAGCACTTCCAGGTTCGGGTAGTCGGTCTCGCCGAGCAGCCCTTCGACGCACTGGCGCAGCAGGTCCAGCTTGTCGCGCGTCGGCACGATCAGCGAGACCAGCGGCGCCGGGTCCGGCATCGGGTAGGTGATGCGCGAGTACCACTCCGCCCCCGGCGCGGCGCCGACCCTGGCCGGCACGCCGATGCGGTCGAAATGGTCTTGCAGCGCGCGCCGCGCGGCGTCCGTCGCGGTCGGCAGCGCCACCGTCGAGAAGGACGAGGACGCCGAGAAGACGCGCCAGTGGTAGAGGATCATCGGGATGTGGCGGATGCGCGTCCGGTCGGTCTTCTCGACCGCGCGCAGCACCAGATCGTAGTCCTGGCTGCCCTCGTAGCCGACGCGGAAGCCGCCGATCGCCTCCAGCAGCGTCCGGCGGAACACGCCCAGGTGGCTGACCATGTTCTGCCCGCAGAACAGGTCGGGGTTCCAGTCCGACTTGAAGTACGGGTCGTAGCGCCGGCCGTTCTCGTCGATCTTGTCCTCGTCGGAGTAGATCACGTCGGCGTCGGGGTGCCGGACGATCTCCTCCGCGACCACGTACAGGGCGTGCGGCGGCAGCTCGTCGTCGTGGTCCATGAGGGCGACGAAGGTGCCGGTCGCCAGCTCCAGCGCGGTGTTGCTGGCCGCCGAGATGTGGCCGTTGGTCTCGCGCCGCACCCATTTGATGCGCGCGTCGCGGCCGGCGTATTCCTCCAGCACGCGGGCGACGTGCGGCGCGGTGGACGCGTCGTCGGCGATGCACAGCTCCCAGTCGGGATAGAGCTGCTCCAGCACCGTGTCGATGGCGCGGCGCAGGTAGGGCTCCGGCGTGTTGTAGACCGGCATGACGACCGAGATCATCGGGCGCTGCGGCATCCGCGCGATCGACGCCGCGATGGCCTGGCGGTCCGCCGGGGTCAGGGTGTCGTACAGGCCGACCCAGGTGTCGTAGTCGGCGGTCACGTTGCTGGGCAGCAGGCCGTGCAGCAGGCGCGCCTTGGCCGCCCCCCAGCCGTGCCGGCGCAGGTAGTCGAGGCCGCGCCCGGTCTGGCCGCGGTACTGCTGCAGCGCGCGCTGCAGCACCTGGACCTTGCCGATCTCGTGGATCGTCAGCTCCTCGATGACGAAGCTGGCCGGCCGGTCGGTGGGGTCGAGGCGCAGGGCCTTGGCGTCGTTCGGCAGCAGGACCAGCGTCTCGGCGCTGCCCTCCAGCAGCGGCGGCAGGCGGATGATCCCGCCCTCGCCGAAGCCGGCACCGCAATCGACGTAGAGCAGCGGCGACAGCGGCACCGACGAGTCGGCGACGCGGTAGGAGACCACGCACCAGCCGGTCGGGCAGCGCCCCTGGTCGGAGACGAGGCGGAGCGCCGGGTCGACACCGGTGCTCTCGAAGCCGCGCCCCTGGACGACGACGTCGTGCATCGGCTCCAGCGCCATGCGGTGCCGGCGCGAGCGGTGGTAGCGGCGCAGCGACTGCACCAGCCGCCCCAGCTTGCGCACCGGCGCCGACACCTTCCAGGAGGTCGAGCTGTACAGGCCGCGCAGCCGCTCGTCGCGGTTGCGGATCACCGCGTCCTGCTCGGCGTTGGCGCCGCGCAGCGCCTCGATCTCGCCCTGGAGGATGAGGATGTCGCGGTCGCGCGCCGCGATGGCCTGCTCGCGGTCCCGCTGCACCGCCTGGAGGTCGAGGATGATCTGGTCGCGCGACGCGACTCCGCCCTGGAGTATGGCGATGTCGCGGTCGCGCTCGGCGACCGTGGTCATCACGCTGCGGATCTCGTCGACCTTGCCGCGCACCGCCTCGTGCAGGCCGGCGATCTCGCCCTGAAGGGCCAGGATGTGGTCGGCGCGTGCCTGCGCCTGCTGGGTCTCGATCACCCCGCTGCCCAGCCGGTCGAAGAAGGCGCGGATCTCGTGCTCGCGCTCGCCGCCACGGGCGTCGAAGAGCCACTGCGCCGCCTCCGGCAGCTCGCCGCCGACGCCGAGCACGCCCAGGCCGTTGGAGTGCAGGAACCCGAAGGACGGGTAGGCGGCCGACAGCTCGTCCCACAGCTTCCAGACGCCGAAGTCGTCCTTGCGCACGTTGCTGTCGTGGAACAGCACGACCCCGCGCGGGCTCATCTTCGGCAGCCACGTCTCGAAATCGTGGCGCACGGCGTCATAGGTGTGCAGGCCGTCGATGTGCAGCAGATCGACGCTGCCGGGCGAGAAGTGCCCGGCGGCCTCGTCGAAGGTCATGCGCAGCATGCGCGAGAACGCCCCGTAGCGCAGGTCGTGGAAGTCCGCGAGCCTCCGGTACACCTCGTCGCCGTAATAGCCGGCCTGCGGGTCGCCCTGCCAGGTGTCCACGGCGTAGCACGCGGTGCCGGTGCCAAGCTGCTTCACCGCCTGGCAGAAGGCCGAGTAGGAGTTGCCGGTGTGCGTGCCCAGCTCGACGAAGGTCTGCGGGCGCAGCGCCTCGATGCTCCACAGCGCGAAGGGCGTGTGCCCGAGCCACGACGGCGGCGCCGTGATGAGATCCGGGGTGAGGAAGCTGATGGGTCGGCAGAGACGGCTGAGCGTGTCGGATCCCGGGTCCTTCAAAAACGAATCCACCTGTCGCCTCTTGCTCTGTCTGGCACGGCGCGGCGCGCGCCCGTGCCCGCCCGCCGTGCTGCTGTATTCGGAGCCCCGATCGCCCAGGGCACGGCGCGCCGTCTTAGCCTGTGCATCTGACCGGCTGCAATGGCCGCACGCCGTTCGCATGACGGCGACAGACATACGCTGAGCATTTATGGAATGCAAGCCGCTGTCCCGGCCGCCGCTCCGCGGACCGGAGCTGCTGCGCGCCGCGTCCTATCGCCGTCCGGCTCCAGCCGGGCTGACGGCTTGCCCGGAGCCGGTCTCCAGCGAGATCGCCAGCATGGGGATACCGACGAGGCCGCGGACGACATGGCTGGCGTGCACCTTGAAGAACAGCGCGTCGTCAATCCAGTGGTGCTGCACGTGGTCGGTCTGCGTCCCCTCGGCCACGGCCACCGTGACGGAGAAGTCGCCGCTCGGCAGGTACGGCATCTGGAAGCGGAAGCGGGCGGCGAAGTCCTGCCCCGCCGGCACGGTGATCGTGTCGAGCTGATAGGTGAGGTAGGTGTTGTCGCCGAACAGGTTCTGGCCGAGCTTGTCCTTGACGTAGAAGCCGACGATCGGCCGGTGCACGTCCTGCTCGGCGCGGCAGGTCACCTTCAGCGTGATGACCTCGCCGCCTTCCAGCACCGCCAGCCGCTGCTCGGAGGCGTCCAGCAGCTCGACGCCCAGGATGCTGGCGCCGCGCTGGCCGAACCACGGGCCGGCGTCGTTGAAGTCGAACAGCTCGATGGCGTTGCGGTGCTCGGACGCCTTCAGCAGCTCAGCGCGGGCGTCCTCGACCGGCTGCTCCGGCGGCGGGGTGCGGCGGCTGCCGCCGATCCGGAAGGTGCTGGAGGTGTCGCGCTCGGCGTAGAGGTCGGCGAGGTAGTCGTGGCAGACGTCCTTGGCCGGGCCGATGGCGCGCACCGACCCGTTGTCGAGCCACACCACCCGGTCGCATAGGTTCACCACCTGTCCGGTGTCGTGCGACACGAAGAACAGCGTGCCGCGCTCCTTGAAGCGGTGGATGAAGCGCATGCACTTTTGCGTGAAGGCAGCGTCGCCGACGGCCAGGATCTCGTCCACGATCATAATGTCGGCGTCCACGTGCGCCGCGACCGCGAAGGCGAGGCGGGCGTACATGCCGCTGGAATAGAGCTTGACCGGCTGTTCGATGAAGTCGCCGATGCCGGCGAACTCGGTGATGGCGGCGTAGCGCTGGGATATCTGCTCGTTGGACAGGCCGAGCACCGAGGCGGCGAGGTAGACGTTCTCACGCCCGGTGAACTCGGGATTGAAGCCGGCCCCCAGCTCCAAGAGCGCGGCGACGCGCCCGGTGACGGCGATGCGGCCCGTGGTCGGCGTCAGCGTGCCGCACAGCAGCTGTAGGAAGGTCGACTTGCCGGAGCCGTTGCGGCCGATCAGCCCGACGGTCTCCCCCTTGCGCACGCTCAGCGACACGTCCTTGAGCGCCCAGTACTCGTCGTAGTACTTGCGCCGGCCACGGACCAGCATCTGCTTCAGCCGGTCCTGCGGGCGCTTGAAGATGGCGTAGGCCTTGCCCAGCCCTTCGGCGTCGATGACGATCTCCGGTTCAGACGACATCGGCGAAGCCCCTGCGGGTCTTCATGAACCACGCGTAGCCGAGCCAGGCCACGCCCCAGGCGGCGAGCGTGGCGACCCCCCACTCCAGCGGCGCGGGCACCCGGCCCCAGAACAGCAGGTCCTTGGACTGCTCCAGAATCGGCGTCAGCGGGTTGAGGTGGATGAGGCCGCGGAAGCGCTCGGGCACCGCGGTCAGCGGATAGAAGATCGGGCTGAGGAACATCAGGACGGTCACCGCGACGCCGACCACCTGCCGGATGTCGCGCAGGAAGACGCCGGCCGACGCCAGGAACCAGGAGATCCCCAGCGTCATCAGGCACAACGGAAGCAGCACCAGCGGCAGCAGCAGCACCGTGAGGGGCGGCAGGCCGAGCGCCGCCGCGTAGAAGACCAGCAGGATGGCGAAGCCGATCGCCGCGTTGAACAGCGCCACCACCAGCGTGACCAGCGGCAGGATCTCCAGCGGGAAGACGACCTTCTTGATGTAGCTGACGTTCTCCAGGAGCAGGCCGGGCGCCCGGTTCACGCCGTCGGAGAAGACGGTGAACAGCACCAAGCCGGAGAACAGCAGCAGCGCGAACTCCACGCTGCCGGTGCCGGCCGCGCCCCAGCGGGCCTGGAACACCACGGTGAAGACGAAGGTATACACCGCGAGCATCAGCAACGGGTTGATCACCGCCCAGACGATGCCCAGGACGGAGCCGCGGTAGCGCGCGTCGATCTCGCGCCTGGCAAGGCGCAGGATGAGGCTGCGGTGCCGCCACGCTGTCCGGAAAAGCGCCAGGGGACCGGCACCGGAATCCGCCACACCTGGCCTAGAAGTCTGCGATTCCAGCAACTTAGAATAATCCCCCGCTTCGGCCGGCCGACCATAGCGCCCGCCCCTGCCCCGTTCAAGCGAAACCGCCGGGCGGTGCCGTGGCCGAAGCACTCCCCGCCGCCGCATCCGCACTGCGCCGTTGAACCGTTGAGGGGGGGCGAATAGAGTGGCGCCCACCTTTCGTTCCGGCCGCCCAGCGCTGTTCCTATGATCCCTGACGACGCCCCACCGCAACGGCCGCAAGCCGCGGACGATCCGCACCGTGCCGGCCAGCTGGCGGAAACCGCGGAACACTGCGCGGCCGTCCTGGCCACCGAACCGGAGAACGCCGCCGCGCTCTACCGGATGGGGACGCTGGCCTGGCAGCACGGCCGTCATTTTGAGGCGGCGACGCGGCTGTCGCGCGCCGTATCGCTCGACCCCGAGATCCCGGACGGCCACACGCAGCTTCTGCGCCTGCTGGAAGTGTTCCTCGCCAGCGCCGAAGCCGAGCGCGCCCGCGGCGGCCTCGACCGGTGCGCCGCGCTCTACGCCTTCGTCCTCGAGCGCAAGGTGACGTCGATCTGCGCCTGTGTGGTGCGCGAGTGGTATCCGCTCGCCGCGGCGGACGGCCTCAAGCAGGCGCTTCAGCGCGTCGAGCAGGCGGTGCGCGAGGCGCGGGAGCGCGGCGCGCCTCTGCCGGACGCCGATCGCCTGCAGGGGTTGATCGATCTGGAACTCGGCCGCCCGCGACAGGGCACGCGGCTCCTGCAGGCGGTGGCCGACCGCGGGATCGCCGACGCGGAGCAGCAGCAGGCCATCGGCCTGATCCTGCTCGCCCACAAGCAGTACGATGAGGCCATCGCGCTGCTCCGCCGCGCGCTCGTCCTGGAGCCGGGGCGGGTGGACGCCTGCCACGGGATCGGCAAGGCGTTCTACCGGCTGGGTCGTTTCGGCCGATCAGCGGCGGCGTTGGAGCGGACGGTCGCGATCAGCCCGCGCCACGCGGCGGCGTGGGTCGATCTCGGCTACGCACGGCACGCCCAGCGCCGGCACGACGACGCCGTCGCCAGTTTCGACGCCGCGCTGCGCTGGCATCCGACGTCGGCTTGGGCGGTGCTGGGCATCGCGGCGGTGCATCTGGTGCGAGGCGCACAAACGCAGGCGGCGGAGGCGTTCGAGCGGGCCAAAGCGCTGGCGCCGGCGCTGGCGGAGCCCTACATCGGCCTTGGCAGCCTTCTGATCGGCACCGACCGCGGCCGGGCTCTGTCCTTCTTCACAGAAAGCGTCAATCGCAAGTTCGGCCAGCAGCATTCGCCGCTGCCCCGCGGGCCGGGGATGTACGAATCGCTCCGCGGCTATTTCGACGCGCTCTACGGCGTGCTCGCCGAGGCCGCGCGGTCGCTGCCGCCGGCGGTCGAACCGGCGGTGCGCGAGATCGGCGGCGACACCTTTGCGGACCATCAGCCGGTGGTCGGGCGCCTGACGCCGTTCGCCGCGGTGCCGAACGACGGACGCTTCCACCCGCGCGACCCGGCCGGCCGGATCTCCACCCTGCGGCTGGAGCCCGCGCGGGTGATCCCCCTGGCGCCGCCCTTCAACTACGAGCCGGAGGTCCACGACAGCCGCTTCTACGAATGCGTGATGCTCCAGATCGCCGAGCGGGTTTACGAAAGGGCCGCCTGGCACCAGCGTTACCCGTTCCCGCGCTACGCCGGGTCGGAAGGCGTGTTCCTGTCGCGCATCGACGGCTGCCGCTTCCGCAACGCGTGTTCGCTGTACTCCACCGCGGGCGACTTCTTCGAGGAGTCCCGGCTGTTCGACGAGGGGTTCCTGCCCTCCGGAAGCGGCAGCCTCGGGTTCCGTTGGGATGAGGACCGCTACCGCATCCGCATGCCGCATCCGCCATCGCGGATCATGGCGCCGCACAACGTGCTGGGTGGCATGCACGCCCACCACTACGCGTCCTGGCTGGTGTGCATCGCCGCGAAGCTGCACATCTACCAGACGCATGAGGAGACGCGCGACCATCCCTTCGTGCTGAACCGGCGCGTCTACGAGGAAGCCCGCTTCGCCCGCGAGATCCTCGAAGCCTTCGGCGTCCCGCGCGAGCGGCTGCTGCTGGTCGGCAACGGGACCTTCGAACTGGACCGTGCCTATTGTGCCTCCACCACCGAGTGGTACTATTCCCCGTTCGGGACCGAGGCGGTGCGCCGGCGGCTGCTGGAGGCCTACGGCATCCCCGAGAAGCCGCGCGGATCGAGGATCTTCTACGTGTCCCGCCGTGACGCCTACGCCCGGCAGATCCTGAACGAGGACGAGATTATCGAGTACCTGTCGCGCTACGGCGTGACGGTGGTGACGAATTCCGAGCTGTCCGTCCGCGAGATCGCCGAACTGTTCTCGGACGCGCGCTGCGTCATCGGCGCCGCCGGGGCCGGGCTGGCCAACGTCCTGTTCTCGCCGCCGGGGACGACGGTCATCGATCTCACCAACGACACCATGATCGAACCGATGTACTGGATGATGTGCACCCAGCTCAGGCACCGCTACGGCATCTTGATCGAGGATCGGCTGAACCGGCTCGGCGACTACGTGGTGCCGCTAAGCCGGTTCAGGGCGCTGTTCGAGGCGATCGCCTGACCGGCCGCTCGGGAGCGCGCGGCTGGCCTGTCCCGGATGCCTCGGATCACACGTCTACAGCCTGGTCGCCGGCACCGGTGTGCCAGTCCCAGGCCGTGCGGACGATGTCGTCGATGCCGCGGTAGCGCGGTCGCCAGCCGAGCACCGCGTTGGCGTGGCCGGCGTTCGCCACCAAACTGGGCGGATCACCGGGCCGCCGCGCGGCGTGCGCGACCGGCACCCGGCGACCGGAAACGCGCCCCACCGCGGCAAGCAACTCCAGCACCGAGGTGCCAACCCCGGTGCCCAGGTTGACCGCCTCCCCGGAGTGTCCGGATTCCAACCGCTCCATGGCCGCGCAGTGCGCCTCGGCGAGGTCCCAGACATGCACGTAGTCCCGCACCGCCGATCCGTCGGGTGTGTCGTAGTCGGTGCCCAGCACTTGAAACCGGGGAATGCGCCCGCGTGCCGCCTGAATCGCCAGCGGCACCGCGTGCGGCTCCGGATCGTGGCGCTCCCCGATCTCGCCCTCGGGGTCGGCACCGGCGGCGTTGAAATAGCGCACGATTAACGGGCGCGTGCCATAGGCGGCGGCGAAGTCGCGCAGCATGCTCTCGACCATGAGCTTGCTGCGGCCGTAGGGGTTGATGGGCCGCTGCGGATCGGTTTCCTCAATGAGCGGCCGGACCGGCAGACCGTAGGTGGCGCAGGTGCTGGAGAAGACGATGCGCTCCACCCCGGCGTCGCGCATGGCTTCCAGCAGCGACAGCGTGCCGACCACATTGTTGCGGTAGTACAGCCCCGGATCGCCAGTCGATTCCCCGACATAGGCCAGGGCCGCGAAGTGGAAGACGCCGTCCGGCCGCCAGCGGTGCAAAACCTCGCGCAGGCGCGCGGCGTCGTTCAGGTCCCCCTCTTCGAGCGGCCCCCACCGCACCGCGCCGCGATGGCCGCGCGACAGATTGTCGTATGTGACGGGGCGATGACCGCGCCGTGCCAGCAACTTGCAGATATGGCTGCCGATGTAGCCCGCGCCGCCGGTGACTAGGAATGTTGCCATCGTTGTATCGAATCGCTGCCGGATGTCGTGGACGAGGTCAGACCGGCCCGCCCCCGACCTTTCCGATGTGCGTCTGGTAGCGGTCGATGTTCTGGCGCAGCGTCACCGGAAAGCGCTCGTCCACCGGCCACAGCTCCCAGCGATACCCGGAGCGGTCGAACAGGTCGGCCCCCCGGCGGATCAGATCGTCGACGTCGATGCTCTGCAGAAAGCTATCGACGTTGAATTCCTGATGGGAGAAGTTGCGCAGCTTGTTGACGACGTGCGCCGTGTTGCCGATGTAGGAGAAGTGCCAGCCGGCGTTGTCGATCGCCCCCACCTGCCCGTCGAAGGCGCCCGACGCCGCCTTGGCGTGGATGCCGAAGCGGGAGTCGCGGATCTTCTGCGGTGAGGTCTGCGCCACCACGGGCTGCTTCGCCGCAATTGCCCAGACCATGTGTTGTTCCGGCCCCGCCACGTTGACGTAGTTGAGCCGGAAGTACGAGAACTGCAGACGCATTCCGACCAGCAAGCGCGGATCGTTGCGCAGGTCCCGAAGGCACTCGCGCCGGATGATCTCATCGACGTCCGCGATGATGATGGTGTCTTCAGCCGTGGTATCCGCAAGACCACGCGCAATCGCGTTGCGCTGAAAAAACTCCATCTGCCACGAATCGGCGCCAGCGGGCATGTCATCAACGACGACGTGTATGATCTTGTCGGCGAAGCGTTGGAATCTTGAACGGTTGTCGGCGTAGTACAAAGGCTTCGGAACATGCATATGCGTTTCCGTCGCCTCGACGATCACGAATTTATCAACGTAATCATATGTCTCTTCAAGTTGCAGCTCAAGGATATCGAGCTCATTGAAAAAGATGAAGCAGTTGTAAATCATTGCTTCCGATTACCTCTGCGGCCGCACGCGATTCCGCACGCCGAAGCACCGCAATCCCTTCAGCGCGCCTAAAGTGGTGTGGCGTATCAGTTCGCGCCTGGGCTGTCAAGAAGAGCCAATTCCCAGCGGCGGGGGAAAGACGAAGGCGCCCACCCACGAAGGATTCGGTCTGTCCGGTCTTAAAATTATTACAGCGTGCCAGGACAATGTCCGCCGCGGCTGATTGTCAATACTATCCCAAGCGCTTCCGGGCGAACCGATCGAAATCCAACGCGACGGCCCTGCGCGTCCGCCGGCACCCCGCGCGCCGCCGGGGTGCCGGGGACCGGCGTTACGCGCGCTTGAACTTGCGGGCGAATGCCCACACCACCAGCGGCAGTTCCGGCTCGTTGCGCAGGGAGTGCTGCTCCGGGTCGTACCACGCCCAGTCGTCGAGATTGGCCATCAGGCAGTCCCGGTTGCCCCACGACCCGGTCTCGATGTCCTGCGCGGCGAAGCCCGCCTCCTGCAGCAGCAGCCTCAGGCCGGCCTCCGTCCAGCGCCAGTAGTCACCCGGCGCGTCGTGAATCTTCAGCAGGAACGGCGTGCTCAGCACCAGATGCCCGCCCTCGGCCAGCGAGTTGTAGATGTTGCGTACCGCCGCCGCCGGCGACTGCACGTGCTCCAGCACCTGCTCGATGAAGATGATGTCGAACGGCTTCTGGCCCTTGTCCTCGTAGACAAGCGCCGACTTGCAGACGTCGTAGTTGGGATAGCCGGTGGGGAAGTGGAGCTTGAAGGGCAGGTGCGCCCACGCCCGCCCGGAAATCTCCAGCGCGGCCAGGCGCGGGTGGTCCAGCTTGTTGACGTATGCCTCGACCGCCCGATTCATCACCACCCGGCACCAGTGTTCACGTCGCATCGGGAAAAGGCTCCGCCTAGGATCAGGGGTGGGCGTCAGGGTCCGGCGTCTTTTAGAACAATCCGACCAATCCGGCAATCGGGGATGCTGGCCGCTCTTGCGTTGCGTTTGCCGGCCGATGTGCCTATCAACGGACCCCAAACACGGAGAGAGCGGGCGAGGGATCCGGCATGGGTGCGGTGCTGTTGGAAGGCGAGCGGGGCGACACCGAATCCTGCCTGGAGTACTTCAACACACTGCGGGTCGATCGCGGCGCGCGGATCCTGGACATCGGATGCCGGTACGGCAGCCTGTTGCAGAACTTCCATCTGGCCGGCTACGCCGACGTGCACGGCGTCGATGTCGATGCCGCCGCGGTCGCGCGCGGCGCGGCGGCATACCCCGAACTCGCGGGACGCCTGCACGCCTACGACGGCACCCACCTTCCCTTCCAGGAGGGCAGCTTCGACGCCATCACCATGTTCGACGTGATCGAGCACATCGGCCCGATCGACGAGTACCTGAAAAACGTGCGCCGCCTCCTGCGGCCGGGCGGCCTGTTCATCTTCCAGACGCCGAACATCCTGATCGACGTGCCGTACTGGGTGCTGGCGCTGCGCCTGTTCAACCGGGAGAAGCTGGCTTGGCTGTTCCGCGAGCACTGCTCGCTGCAGACCTACCCGAGTCTCAAGCGCCTCCTGCGCGGAGCCGGCTTCACCGACATCCGCATCGAGAAGAACCGCAGCGACACCGAGTTCAAGAAGGAATACGTGCGCAAGACGCTCGGCCCCGTCGGCCTCGCCATCTTGCACGCCTCCAACCACTTCCCGATGGTGCTGTACCCTAATTTCTGGGGCCACGCGCGCGGCTGAACCGGCCCGGGCCGGTTCAGCCGAACACGACGTCGGTCGACGCCACGCCGGGGGCGGCGCTGAACACGCCCAGCAGGCGGATGTCGGTCGGCGCCAACAGCCCGTCGCCGTTGGCATCGGTGACCAGGTACATGCCGGTGCTGGCGCCGTTGTTGGCCAGCACCAGGACGCTCGCGTTGGCGGACGAGCCGACCAGCGTGCCGATGGCCGCGCTGACGCTGGAGAGGCTGGTGTCGTTGAGCGCCGCCGTCGCCGTGGTCAGCCGCACCACCTCGTCGCTGCCCATGGTGATGGCGTTGGAGGCGCGCGAGGCCGCCTGGACCGTCCCGTCGCCGTTGCGGTCGAGCAGCGTGCGCAGGGCGCTCGCCACCACCACCCGGTCGGTGCCGGTCTGGAAGTTGGCGATCTGGCTGAAGCCGCCGGTGGCGCCCGTTGCGACGGCGGTGGGGCTGCCGAACACCACCAGGTCGGTGGCGTTGCCGCTCGCCAGCGTCAGTTGGCTTCCGCCGTTCGAGCCGGTCTCGAAGCGGATGATGCCGCTGAGCACCGTCGCCACGTCGACCCCAGCGCCGCCGACCAGCGTGTCGACGCCGCTGAGCACCATGGTGGAGCCGGCCGAGGTGGCGTAGAGCACGTCCACGCCCGCGCTGCCGGTCAGCGTCTCAATGCCCGACAAGGTGAGCGTCGTCGTCCCGTTCAGCGTGACCACGTCGCGGCCGGTGCCGCCCGACAGCGTCTCCAGCAGGCGGACGGCGACGGTGTTGCCGGCGTTGCCGAGCGTCACCAGATCGGTGCCCGCCCCGCCGTTCAGCAGCTCGACAGCGCCGCCCACCGTCATCGTCGTGCCGGTGTCGCCGATGACGAGCACGTCGTTGCCGGCGCCGCCGGTCAGCAGGTCGATGCCGCGCACCGTCAGCGTGGCGCCCGAGGTTCCCAGCGTGACGTTCTCCGCGCCCGCGTCGCCCACCAGGATCTCCACCCCGGTCAGCGTCAGCGTGCCGCCCGCCGCAGCGACAAAGAGCACGTCGGTGCCGGCGCCGCCGATCACCGTCTCCAGCGCGCTCAGGACCATCGTGGTGCCGGTGTCGCCGATGGTCACCACGTCGGTGGCGGCGCTGCCGGCCAGCGTCTCCAGGCCGCGCAGCAGGGTGGTGCTGCCCGCGCCCCCCAGCGTGATCGCGTCGGTACCGGCGCCGCCGACCAGAATCTCGACGCTGCCAACCACCGTCATGGTGGTACCGGTGTCGCCGGTAATCACCAGGTCGGCGGCGGTGCCGCCGGTCAGCACGTCGATGCCGCGCACCGTCACGGTGGAGCCGGAGTTGCCCAGCTCGACCTGGTCGTGGCCGGCGCCGCCGACAAGGATCTCCAGACCGCTCACCACCAGCGACACCCCGGCGGCGGCGGTGAGGATCACGTCGGTGCCGGCGCCGCCGGCCAGAGTCTCGATGGCGCCGGCGGTCATCGTCGTGCCGGTGTTGCCGATGACGACGATGTCGGTGCCGCTGCCGCCCGTCAGCACCTCCAGCCCGCGCAGCAGGATCGTGTTGCCACCGGCCGCCAGCGTGACCGCGTCGGTGCCGGCGCCGCCGACCACGATGTCCACCGCGGTGCCCAGCGTCATGGTGGTGCCGGTGTCGCCGGTGATGACCAGATCGGCGCCGGCGCCCCCGATGACCAGATCGACCCCGCGCACGGTCACCGTGTTTCCAGCCGCGCCCAGCGTCAGGTCGTCAACCCCCGCCCCGCCGACGACGATCTCGACGCCGGTCACCGCCATCGTGCCGCCCGTGGCCGCCGTGAACAGAACGTCGAATCCCGCGCCGCCGGTCACAGCCTCCAGCGCGCCCACCATCGCCGTGAGGCCGGCGTCGCCGATGGTCACCACGTCGGTGCCGGCGCCGCCGGTCAGGGTTTCCAGGGCGCGCGCTAGGATCGAGTTGCCCGCCGTGCCCAGCGTGATCGTGTCCGTTCCGGCGCCGCCGGTCAGCGATTCCACCGCACCGCCGACCGTCAGCGTCGTGCCGGTGTCGCCGATGACGATGAGGTCGGTGCCGACGCTGCCGGTCAGCAGCTCGACACCGCGCACGGTCAGCGTGTTGCCGGCGGTTTCGAGCGTCGCGACATCGGTGCCGGACCCGCCGACCAGGATCTCCACAGCCTCGACCCGCAGGGTGCTGCCGGCGTCGGCGACGAAGGCGACGTCCGCGCCGGCGCTGCCGGCCAGCGTCTCGACTGCGGAGATGAGCGTGGTGCCGGACACGTAGCCGAGCACCACCACGTCGGTACCCGCGCCGCCGAAGATGGTGTCGGCCACGGTGATCACGGTAACCGAATTGCCGCTGTCCGCCAGTTGCACCAGATGGCCGCCCACGACGGCCGTCGTGGCGCCGACCGCGCGGTTGGGGCCGGTGGCGGAACGTTCGTCGATCTGAGTCGGCACGGCAGTGATTTCCTTCAAGCAGCTCCAACCCTGGGATGACGGCTGCGGCGGAGCCTGTCAAGGCGGCGCCGCGCGCCGGGCCGGCCGCCGGAAGGCGTTGCGGCCGTAGTCAGCCGGCGCGGCTGCGCTGAAGCAGGCCGGCCAGCGTTTCGCGGCCGGACAGGATGCGCTGCAGATCGTCCGGTGCCGGCGCGACCAGCCCGGCGCGCTCCATGGCGGCCGCCCAAGACACCAGCGCGGAGGCCATCGCCGGGGTGTTCCAGACCGGGCCGAGGTGCTCGATCCACAGATCGATCTCGCGCTCTGTCACCTCCTTGATCTGCGACAGCAGCTCGGCGACGCGCACCAGCTCGACCGCAACCTCGGGCGTGATCACCTCGTCCGGCGACGACCAGGCGCCCTTGCTGACGCATTCCGTGTAGAGCGCCAGCTTCTTGACGGTGTCGAGCAGCGCCGTGTGTTCGCTGTTCTGGTCGGCGGCGGTGACCACGTCGCTGAACCGCCCACCCGTGCGCTTGAGCGAATCGAGCACCAGCCATGCGCCGTTCTTCGCCCGGTGGCGGTGGTAGTCGCGCCAGACGGCCTGCAGCTCCTCGTCGGTGCGGGCGAAGGGAAGGGCGCGCAGGATCGAGACCTTGCCGGCCTCCTCGATGGCCAGCACCGCCATCAGCGCCGCCGAGGGATAGCGCTTCAACGACAGCATCAGCTTGGCGTCGGTGGCGAGTCGATGGGCATTACGCCGAGCTGCGTTGATGCCGTCGGCAAGCTCCTTCGACGTCAGCGACCCTCTGTAATGGCTGAGCCCTGCAGGCATCAACGCGTCCCTATAATGCGGAGGCCGACGCCCCCCGTGAGAATAGCAAGGTTTCGGGAATCTGCACACTGCAACTAAGAAGCGGCACAAGAAAACTCCGGCGCAGCCGGATATCGGCCTTCGGCGGCCAGCGAAATCAACGCGACGACGCCGTTGGGCCGGCCATCGCCGAGGCTGCGCAGCGGTGCGCCGATTCGCGGTCCGGCTGTACGGCCGCGCCGGACGGGCGGACGCCGCGCCGACGCCTCTTGTGGAAAGACCACGATCCCGGCATTGATCACCAGGATCCGACACGTCCGACAAGGGAAAAGTCCACGGTCATGCACGACAGCACCGGCGGCGGCCGCGCGCCGATCATCCTGCACGGCGATCAGGCGGAGCGCATGCCTTATCGGCTGTTCCGCTTGGCGCAGGTCGAGCGGCGCGCCGACCAGGGGCTCGCCGTCGCGTTCGGCGAGGCGCTCGCGTTCCCCGGTGCCGTGCCGGACATCGCGCTGTGGCGCGAGGTGACCTTCCTTGTTCATGACCCGCGCTTCATCGGCCACTACTTCCATTTCATGGAGATCTTCCTGGCGCTGCACGCCTTCCAGCGGGCGTTCCTGCCCGAGGCAGCGGTGCACAGGATCGTCTTCACCAGCGACAACTGGACGAATCCGGCGCAGCACAACATCCAGCGCGCCCTGCTGACCGCCGCCTACCCGCAGGCGGAGGTGGTCTCCCCGGCCACTCTGACCCCGGGCGAGCTTCGGAACGTCGTGCTGATCGACCGCACCCTGGCGGTGACCGGCATCAACAAGTTCCTCGAGCCGGTGCTGCCGATCGCCAGCGCCTGGACGCGGGACTTCGTGGAGACGATCCACCGCCACGTCTCGGCCGATCCCCGGCCGCGCCCGGCCGGCGGCACGGCGCCGCGCGCGGTCTATGTGAAGCGCAACCCGCCGCGCTGCCTGTCCGCCGGCCTGGAGGCGGCGGTGCTGGCGGCGCTGCGCGACGCCGGTATCCGGGTCGATGCCGTGGACTACGCCGCCCTGCCCTGGGACGAGCAGGTGCGAGTCACCGCCGGCTACGACCTCATGGTTGGCGTGCACGGCAATGGCCTGACCAACATGCTCTGGCTGCCGCCGCACGCCGCGGTGCTGGAGATCTTCCCGGCGGGCGCCCACCATTACGACTACCAGATCCTGGCGGAGCTGAAGCGGCACACCTACTTCGGCATCGAAGGGCACGCGGACGGCTACGTATTCCGCGAGCACAGCCGGCACGGCGACGCCTTCGGCCACGGCGCCGACAACAACCGGGAGATCACCGATCTGCCCTGGGCGGCGGTGGCTCGCTTCATAGAGACCGTCCGGCCCGACTGACCGACCGGAAGCGGGCGGACGGCCGGGAAAAGTCCGTCGCGGTCGCCCGGCACCGCCGCTATCTTACCGCTTCCGTCCCTAGCCCCTTTCCGCCGTCCAAGGTCCGTCACCATGCAGCTCACCCTTCCCGAGGCGCTCGCTCTCGCCGACACCCACCTCACCGCGGGGCGGGCCGCCGAAGCCAAGGGGCTGTACGCCCGCATCCTCGATGCGGCCCCCGGGGACCCGACCGCGCCGCGCCGGCTGGGCGTCATTCTGGCCGGCGAAGGCGACGCCGCCGCAGCCGCCGAGCTGCTCGGCCGGGCGGTGCGGAACGAGCCAAACGACGCCGCAGCCCACCGCGACCTCGCCGCCGCCCTCGACGCCTGCGGGCGCGCGGCCGAGGCCCGGGCCAGCCGGCAACGGGCACACTGGCTGCTCGACGCGGCGAAGGGCCTGCCCGGCGACGACGCCCCGGCCTGCCGGCTGTGCGGCGGGGCGACGCGGTTCCGCATGTTCCGGACGGTGCGCGGCCGGCACGTCACCGGCTACTTCCTGTGCGGGGCCTGCGGGTCGCTGCAGACGGAAGCGCCGCACTGGCTCGAGGAGGCCTATGCCCACACCACCGTCGGCCCCGACTACGGGATCTGCCGGCGCACCCTGCAGCTGGTGATCGAGTGCTTCGGACTGTTCACCCTGCTGCAGCTCGACGGTCGGCGGACCTTCGTCGATTTCGGGGGCGGCAACGGCCTGTTCACGCGGATGATGCGCGACCGCGGCTTCAACATGCTGTCCTACGACAAGTACCAGGCGCCGTTCTACAGCGACGTCTACGTCGTGCCCGACTACGCTGCGGCGAAGCCCGACGTCGTCACCGCCTTCGAAGTGTTCGAGCACCTGCCCAACCCCGGCGCCGACATCGACGCGCTGATGGCGGGGCGGCCGGACCTCGTTGTGTTCACCACCGACACCTTCGACGGTCAGGGCCCGGACTGGGGGTACCTGGCGCCGGAGACCGGGCAGCACGTCTTCTTCTACGGCCGCGCCGCGTTCGCGTGGATCGCCGAGCGGTACGGCATGGAGTTCTGCGACCTCGGCCTGCTGAAGGTGCTGGCCAGCCAGCGTCTGGTTGAGGAGCGGCAGGCCGCCGGCGTCTCCTTCGACGCGGTGTGCGCCCGCGCCGCCGACCGCGCGGCGTTCGTCCCCTACGCCACCGGGCTGTTCGCCAACGAGCAGATGCGCTGGCAGCAGGCGTGGGTTTCCACGATGACCCCGCCGCCATGACCCCGCGGCGGCGCGGCCGGGGCCGGCGGAAGCGGTTGTCGGGCCGCGAGCCCCCGACTATGATCCGCCACCTTTCCTATGCCACCGCCCCGGCCGCACGACCATGACCCTCAACGAGGCGTACCAGCTCGCTTTCCAGCATCATCGGGCTGGCCGGCACACCGATGCCGTCGGAGTCTGTAAGGCCATCCTGCGGAGCGTGCCGGAGCAGAAGGAGACGCTGCTGCTGCTCGGCGTGACCGAGTTCCTTCTCGGCAACCCGGATGTGGCCGGCGCTGCGCTCGTCCGCGCGCTGTCCATCGACCCCGGATTCAACGAAGCCCTGGTCAACCTCGCCTCGGTTCGGCAGCGCCAGGGTCGCCTCGGCGACGCCGTCGCCATGCTGTCGCGGGCGATCGGCCTCAAGCCTTCGCCCGAGGCCTACCTCAACCGCGGCTCCGCGCTGCACAGCGGCGGCAACCGCGACGCCGCCGCCGAAGACTTCACGCAGGCCATCGAGCTGCGGCCCGACGACACGATGGCGCTCAACAACCTGGGCATGATCATGCGCGACCGCGGCTATGTCGGCCGCGCCGTGGCGCTGCACCGGCGCGCTATCGCCGTTTCCCCGGAGTTCGCGGTGGCCTGGCGCGATCTGGCACACGCGCTGCGCGAGGCCGGGCGGCTGGCCGGGGCGGTGGGCGCCTACGCGCGATCCATCGCCCTCGACCCGACCAGCACCGAAACCAAGAGCTATCACCTGTTCGCCAAGCAGGCGGTGTGCGACTGGAACGGCTACGAGGCGCTGGTGCGCGAGACGGGCGACATCATCGACCACGACCGCGGCATCGTGCTGCCGCTGGCCATCCTGTCCATCGAGACCACCGCCGCGCAGCAGCTCCGCGCCGCGCGACATTTCTTTCGCACGCTGGTGAAGGCCCCACCCCATCTCGCCCGGCCGGTGCCAACGGCACCGTCGGCGGCCGACGGACGGCTGCGCATCGCCTACTTCTCGGCCGACTTCCACGAGCACGCCACGGCCTATCTGGCCGCCGAGATGTTCGAGCTGCACGACCGCACGCGCTTCAGCACCTTCGCCTATTCCTTCGGCCAGGACGACGGCAGCCCGATGCGCCGCCGCCTGATCGCGGCGTTCGACACCTTCCGCGACATCCGCAGCGTCGGCATCGACCAGGTCCGCCGGCTGATGGCCGAGGACGGCATCGACATCCTGGTCGACCTGAAGGGCTACACGAAGCAGAGCCGCCTCGACCTGCTGTCGTGCCGGCTGGCCCCGGTGCAGGTGGCCTATCTCGGCTTCCCGGGCACCATCGGCAGCGACTGCATGGACTACATCGTCGGCGACCGGTTCGTGACGCCGCTTGAGCACCAGCACCACTTCAGCGAGCGCATCGTGGTGATGCCCGACGCATACCAGATCAACGACCGCCACCGCCCGCTGAACGGCCGCGTGCCGAGCCGGGCGGAGTGCGGGCTGCCGGAAGACGGGTTCGTCTTCAGCGCCTTCAACACGACCTACAAGATGTCGCCGCGGATGTTCGGCGCCTGGATGCGGCTGCTGGGCCGGTTGCCGAACAGCGTGCTGTGGCTGTTCGAGGCGAACGCCGACGCCGTCGGCAATCTCCGCCGCGCGGCGGCGGCGCACGGCATCGACCCGGCGCGCGTCGTCTTCGCGCCGAAGCGGCCGCTGGCCGACCATCTCGCCCGCTACCGGGTGGCTGACCTGGCGCTGGACAGCTATCCCTACACGGGCCACACCACGACGTCCGACGCGCTGTGGATGGGGCTGCCGACGGTGACGCTGATCGGCGACACCTTCGCCTCCCGCGTCGCCGCCAGCCTGCTGAGCGCCGCCAGGATGGACGAGCTGATCACCACCTCGCTCGCCGACTACGAGGCCCTCGCCCTGAGCCTCGCCCACCAGCCGGAGCGGCTGGCAGCGCTGCGCCGCCAGCTGGAGGAGACGCGCCTGAGCGTGCCGCTGTTCGACAGCCGGCGCTTCACCCGCCACCTGGAGCGGGCGTACACGACGATGTGGGACATCCACCGTTCCGGCCGGCCGCCGCAGCCGTTTGCGGTGGAGCCGCTGCCGCCCGGCACGCCGGCGTGAGGCGGCGGGCCGGTCAGGCGCCGCGCAGGCGCCCGGCGCGCAGGTTCTCGACGTACCAGGAATAGGTGCGGGCGAAGCCCTCGCGTAGGCTGGTCGGGGCGCGCCAGCCCAATTCCGTCATGCGGCTGACGTCCATCAGCTTGCGCGGCGTGCCGTCCGGCTTCGTGGAATCGAAGCGGAACTCACCCGTGTAGCCGATGATGTCGGCCAGCGTCCGGGCCAGATCGCGGATGCTGATCTCCTCGCCGGTGCCGACGTTGATGTGCTCCTCGCCGGAGTAGTGCTTGGCGACGAAGACCAAGCCGTCGGCCAGATCATCGACGAACAGGAACTCGCGCAGCGGCGTGCCGGTGCCCCAGAGATCGACCGTGGCGGCGCCGGTCTCCTTGGCATGGTGGATCTTCGCCAGCAGCGCGGCGGCGACATGCCCCTGCGCGAGGTCGAAGTTGTCGCCGGCGCCGTACAGGTTGGTCGGCATCGCCGACACAAAGTCGCAGCCATACTGCCGCCGGTACGCCTGACACAGCTTGATGCCGGCGATCTTGGCGATGGCGTACCACTGGTTGGTCGGCTCCAGCGGCCCGGTGAGCAGCATGTCCTCGGTCATCGGCTGCGGCGCGAGGCGCGGGTAGATGCAGGAGGAGCCGAGGAAGACCAGCTTCTTCACGCCGCTGCGGTGGGCGGCGTTGATGACGTTGGTCTCGATGACGAGGTTGTCGTAGAGGAATTCCGCCGGGCGGCTGCTGTTGGCGTGGATGCCGCCCACCGTCGCCGCGGCGACGAAGACAACGTCGGGGCGCGCCTGCGCCATCCAGTCCTCGACGTCCGCCTGGCGGATCAGGTTCAGCTGCTCCCGCCCGACGGTCAGGATCTCGCAGTTCTCCCGTTCCAGGCGACGCACGATGGCCGATCCCGCCATGCCGCGATGGCCGGCGACCCAGACGCGCTTGCCTTCCAACGAGAACAAGGGTTGCTTCTCCACCGCGGCATTCGCCTCTGTCTATGTTCGCACCGCACATTCTCCTAGCACCTTGCAGCGAGCCCGGTCCAGAGCCGCATGCACACCGGGCGCGTGTCCCTGGGCGGACCGGAGACCGTGCACTCTGCCATTGACTCGCGACGGCGCCTCGCGGAAAGTGTCGCCGCGACCGGACACCTCGAAAGTGGAATGCGCACGCGCGCCACGCAGCACGCCTGCGGAGCGGTCGAGGGATCTGCAAGAGTGGAACTGATGAAAGTCTATTCGCACCGGGGCAACCTTTCGGGCAAGAGCCCCCGCGAGAACGAACCGGCCTTTATCCGGGAATGCATCGCCCGGGGGTTCCACGTCGAAGTCGATCTCTGGTGCGTGGACGGCGCTTGGTTCCTCGGGCACGACGACCCCACGCACCCCATCGATCTGGCCGAGTTCGACCGCGAAGAGGTCATCTTCCACCTGAAGTCGCCGCATGTCCCACCGCTGCGGCACGCCGATGCCTTCGCCATCGACAACGATCGCTACGTGCTGACGCTGCGCGGCTTGCTGTGGACGAACTACGGACAGCCGGCCACCGCCCAGAGCGTCATGTGTGCTCCCGAGCTGGTTGGCGACTCCCGCCCGCTGGAGGATTTTGTCCGATCGATACAACACCAAGCCGCTGGCATTTGCACCGATTATCCTTTAATCGTCCGCTCGGTGCTGGCGCGCGTCTGACCGATCGAGGCGGCGCGGCCCGAGGCAGGCCCTGCGCCACTCTGCCCCTCTTGTACTTGATGGTGAGAGAAGTCTATGTCCAACTCCGGAATCTACCGCGCTACGCGCAACAACGACGTTGTCGCCACCTTCAAGATCAAGAGCAACAACCTCGAGAAGGCGGCCGAAGCCATCGCCATCGGGCAGTCGATCGGCAACCCCAACGTCCGCCTGGACAGCGAAACCGATGAGATGTGGCAGCGCTACGGCTGCGAGATCCGCTCGCTGAAGGACGAGGGCGGCGGCTACGGCACCGCGGTGATCGGCTTCCCGGCGGGCAACTTCACCGACGGGTCGTTCACGCACCTGCTGATGTGCCTGATGGGCGGCCAGATGGACATCGACCTGCTGAGCGAGTGCCGTCTGGAGGATCTGGAGCTGCCGGCGTCCATCGTCGCGCAGTACCGCGGGCCGAAGAACGGCATCGAAGGCATCCGCCAGTACCTGGGCGCCTACGACCGCCCGCTGATCGGCGGCATCGTCAAGCCGAAGACCGGCATCACGATCCAGCAGCTGGTCGACATGTGCAAGCAGATGGCCGACGGCGGCGTCGACTTCATCAAGGAGGACGAGATCCTCGGCGAGATCGCCCTCTGCCCGTTCGAGGCGCGCGTCGAGGCGGTGGTCCGTGCGCTGGAGCACTACAAGGTCATCTTCTGCCCCTGCATCACCAGCCCGATCCACCGGCTGCCGGAGGTCGTGGGCGTTCTGAACAAGCACGGCTGCTCGGGCTTCCACTACAACATCTGGGGTGGGCTCGACGCCTACCAGTACGTCGTGCAGCTCGGCGACAACCTCTTCGCCCACTACCAAAAGTCGGGCGACCGGGTGATCACCGAGGGCGCGTTCTCCATCGCCTTCACCGTGTGGTGCAAGCTGGTCCGGCTGGCCGGGGCCGACTTCATCCACGCCGGCATGGTCGGCGGCTACCTGGACGAGCCGAAGGACGTCATGGCCAAGCGCATGGACGTGCTGCGCGGCCCGATGCACGGGCTCAAGGGCCTGATGCCCAGCCTGTCGTGCGGCGCCACCCCGGGCATGGTCGAGGGTCTGGTGGACCTGTTCGGCTACGACATCATGGTCAGCTCCGGCGGCGCCATCCACGGTCACCCGATGGGTTCGCTGGCCGGCGCCAAGGCGTTCCGCGACGCCGCCGAGGGCCGCAGCTCGCGCGAGCTGGAGGTTGCCATCGACAAGTGGGGCCGCTGACGTGGACGTCCGCCGCATCGAGGACTTCACCGGAGGCTGGTTCGTCGGCAACTTCGAACCCTCGCTCCTGCGCACCCCCGACTTCGAGGTGGGCCTGAAGATCCACCACCGCGACGAGTACATCGCGCCGCACATCCACCACCATGTGACGGAGTACAACCTGCTCGTCCGCGGCTCGATGCGCGTCAACGGCTGCGAGCTGACGGAAGGCGACCTGTTCATCCTGCACAAGGGCGAACGGGTCGACGCCGAAGTCCTGACCGATCAGGCGCACGTCGTCGTCGTCAAGGTCCCGTCGATCCCCTCCGATAAGACGCTATGCGAACCGTAGTCATCCCCATGGCCGGCCGCGGCAGCCGGTTCAAGAGCATCCACGACACCAAGGTGCTCTATCCGGTGCCGACGACGAACGAACCGATGTTCGTCCACGCGGTGCGCAATCTCGGCTTCGGTTTCGATCGCCTGATCCTGGTCTGTCTGCGACAGCACGAGGTGCCGCCGGTCGCGCGGGAGCACCTCGGCTCGACCACGGACCTGCACTGCGTCGAGATCGACGCCGTCACCGGCGGCCCGATGGAGACGGTCCTCAAGGCGCGCACGCTGCTGGAGGCCACCCCGGACAGCGAAGTGGTGGTGTGCAACGCCGACCAGGTCATGGTGTGGCCGGGCGACTGGGCGCTGGACTGGTTCCGGGCCCGGGGCGCGGAAGGCGGCATCCCGACGGTGCAACGCCAGACGCTGCGCCACTCCTACGTCGGGCTCGATCCGGCGGTGCCGCATAAGGTGGTGTCGGTGCGCGAGAAGGAGCGCATCTCCGACCGGGCGACCATCGGCATCTATTGGTTCCGCCGGGCCGCCGGCCTGCTGGACGCCGCCGATCGCATGATCGCCGCGAACGACCGCGCGCCCAACGGCGAGTTCTACGTCGGGCCGGCGTACAACCACCTCGACGGGCTGATCCTCGAGTACCCGCTCTGCGAGTTCTGGTCGGTTGGCGAGCCGGAGAACCTGCAGGCGTACCTGGACCGCGACTATGCCCGCGGTGCCCGCGACTGATACCGCCGAGCAACTGCAATAACTGCCCGGGCCTCTCCCGGCCACGACGGTTTGGAGACGTGTCGCGCGGGGGATCGTCTGACCGGCGGCTCCCGTTTGCCATGGCGTCGTAGGATCGACTCCGGCGGGGGCCGCCTGCGTACCCGTCAGGTCGCTCTGCGCCCCATGACGGCGGCGTACCGGCTCCCCCTCACGCTCCGCAATTCTGCGAATTGAAGCGGTCGATATAGCGTTGCAGCAGGCTTGTGTTGTTGCGCTGGTCCAGCGCGTGCAGAAGGTATCCGGTGAAATCGTAGGACCCGTAGACGTCGTGCATGATGCAGGCGGTCTTCAGCAGATCGCCGTCGCTCATCTGCCCGACGCTGTGAAAATTGCGGGCGAACACGGCGGCTTCCGCGTAGATCACCTGACTGCCCTTGGCGAACAGGTCGCCGTTGAAGACCATCGGCTTCATCTGCCGGCTGAAGACATCGATGAACTTATGTAACAGAAAGCCGTGTCCACGCAGGAACACGTCGATATCGGAATAGAGGGGCTGCGACGCGTAGATCGGTATGAACTCCACCTCCGTGTGGATCACCAGCGTGTTGGACAGGATCCGCCCGGCACCACGCAGCACGTCGAGTTCGGCGCCCTGCACGTCGATCTTCAGGAAATCGACCGCTCCAATCTCGGCCACGTCGTCCAGTCGGACGGTGTCGACCTCTTCGGTGGCGACGACAGGCAGGTCCATCCTCTGAAAGCAGCTCAGCACGCCGTCGTCCGGGCGGTAGAGCGACGAGGTGAACGGGTTCTGCGTCGCGTGGAAGACCCGCCGACTGCCGTCACCGACGAACTGTGGAAAGTATTTGCGCCCGCGCGGCGCGTCGGCGTTACGTTGCCGGCACTTCTCCTGGTTCGGCTCGAAGCCGAAGACCGTCACGTTCTCATAGGCAAGCAGCGCGTGGTATGGGTCCGTGCCCGGCCCCAGGTCCGCCGCGCCGATGTCGACGATGGCGAAGGACGGGCGCAGGCCATCCGGAACGATGTCGAGAAGCTTGAACATGGTCTTTCCCTGTTCCTCGGGGTCCGCCGCGGCACCCTCGCCTTTGGCGCTCACAGCCCTGCGCAATCGGCAACCACCATCCGACGGATCACCTCTGTGATGGGGACGCGGGGCGTCCAGCCGAGGCGCGCGGCGATTTTCGCCGGATTGGCACGGACCGCCGGTCCGGCGCGGTCGGCGTCCCAGGTCACGTGGCGGGTCCAATCCAGCCCAACGGCCGCGAAGGCGGCTTCGGCCAGCGCACGGACCGGCACGAGGGTACCGGAGCCGACCACATAGTCGCCGGGCTCCGCGGCCTCTCCCATGCGCAGGAGGGCGTCGGTCACCTCGTCGGCACAGCTCCAGTCTGCGAGCGCGCCGATGTTGCGCAGGTGCAGGCATTCGGAGGTTTCGCCCCCCGCGCGCGCGATCCGCGCCGCCGCGCGGGTGATCTTGCGGCTGACGAAGCTCTCCGGACGGCGATGCGATTCGTGGTTGAAGAGAATGGCGGTGCTTCCGTGAAGACCATGGCGGTCGCGCATGAAACGGATGGCCTCGGCGGACCAATGCTTGGTCATCCCGTACCAGTTCACGGGATCCCGCGGGCTCTCCTCGTCGATCACGCGGCCCTCCGGGCCGGCGTCGGCGTCCGAGGGACGGTACATATGGCTGGACGCCGTGTAGACCAGCCGCGCCTTCGGTGCATGGGCCAGGATGGCCTGGATCAGGTGCGTGGTGGCCTGGAAATTGACGGCCGTCATCGCGCGCCACATCTCGGGCGCAGCCGCGAGCGGGGCTTCCGAAGCGTGATGGACCGCAGCGACATGAAACACGAGATCCGGCCGGGTGCGCGCCACCACCGCGTCGATGGCCGCCGGATCGGTCAGGTCGATCCCGAGCAGGTCAACACCCGCCGGCGCCGCGTCTTCTGCCCGCTCCGGCCGCACCAAGCCGATGACCCGCTCCCCCTGCGCGGCCAGCCGTGTGGCCAAAACGACGCCGTCCTGACCAAGCGCTCCCGTGATCAGCGCCGTCCTGCCGGTCACGCCGCGGTCTTTCCCAGCGCCGTGGATTGCAGAACGCCGTCCTTGCCGACGATCTCGAAGCGCGGCAGCGGGAACACCAAATGTCCACCGGCCTCGAGGAATGCCGCCTCGCGGCGGACGATCTCGTCGCGGAAGTGCCAGGGGAACACCAGCAGAAAGTCGGGCCGCCGGGCGCGTCCCTCGTCCTCGGAAATGATGGGAATGCGGGAACCCGGCGTCACCAGCCCGCACTTCGGGGCGTAGCGCTCAAGGATGGCCGGCAGCTCGCGCGTGGTCACGCCGCAGTATTGCAGGATCACGTTGCCCTTGGTCGAGGCGCCGTAGCCCAGCACCACCTTGCCCTCCGCGAGGCGGAAGAAATCGCGGACCACATCGCGGTGATGGCTGATCCGCTCGGCGAAGGTCAAGTGGGGAGCCGCGCTGTCCAGGCCGCTGCGCGCCTCCTCGGCCAGCAACGCGGCGATCGCCCGTTCGGACTCCGGCGCCGGGCGGCGCGGTCCATGCCTTGGGGTGAGCTGAACGCGGAAGCTGCCACCGTTCACGTCGTTGGTGGAGGCATCGAGAATCCGAAGATCGGCGCGCTCCGCCATCCAGGCGATCTGCGTCAACCCGTAATAGGTCAGATGCTCGTGGCAGATGGTGTCGTAGGTCAGCTCGCTCAGCATGAGCGGCATGTAAGACTGTTCCATCTCCCAAATGCCGTCGTCGGCGAGCAGCGCCCGGACCTCCCGCATGAACTGCACGGGGTCCGGCAGGTCGTAGAACATGGCGATGGAGGTGACGATCTTCAGCTTGGCGCCGCCCAGCAACGGGCGGACCCGGTCGGCGCTGAAGAAATCGATCACCAGTTCGATGTCCGGCGGCAGGCTGCCGACGAAAGGCCCGCTCGACGGGTCGATCCCGATGCGCCGCAGCCCCATCCCGTCGTAGCAGCGCAGCAGCGTGCCGTCGTTGCAGCCGATGTCGAGCACCACGTCGCCAGCGGCCGGCGCGGCGCGCTCGACCAGCGCATGGGCCTTTGCATGGAGGTGCCGGCGCATGGTTTCCGTAACGGAGGAACGGTAGCCGTACCGCTCCCCGAACATCTCGGACTGCTCGTAGTCGTGGCTGAGCTGCAGCGTGCCGCAGGCCGCGCCGTCCGCGGCGGCCGAGCGGTCGCACATCACCAGGGCGAGGGGGCCGGACGGGGGATCCTTCTCGTCCGGCCGGGGGAACCGCCCGGTAAGGCTGTGCTCCCCCAGATCGAGGATAGGAACCAACGCCGGATTTCCGCAGACGCGGCAGCACGAGATCGGGGTGGCGTTCGATGCGGCGCCAAGCGGAAAGGACATCAGAAAGGTACCTGCACCACGAAGTTCCTGTGGGACCGACGCCGGATCTTATACGGTCCGGGCACGCCCGAGGCAAGCGGCCACAGGGCGTGCGGCGATCTCCCGGCGCGTGGCGCCGTCACCCGCCGGAGCCCCGCTCGCCACCCGGCAAGAAGCTCTCGACGAGCCCGAGGAGAAGCGCCGGCAGCAGCGCATCGTCGCGACGGAAGAAAATAATGTTCCCGAACACCGCGCCGGCCTTGTTCGGCCGCGGCTCCTCGAAGGTCACCGCGATGACGCGGTACTCCCACACCCCCTTGCGGAAGTTCCCGTCATCCTCGCAACTGAAGATCATGGCGTCATAGCCGCGTTCGGCCATGGCGCGGATGCCTTCCGCGATCTCCGCCCGGCTCTGTCCGGCATACATGTCGCCGAACTCCACCATGACCAGCCGCGGCGGAAGCGCCGCAAAATCGTGACCGTTCAGGACCGTGAAATCGAAGCCTTCAGCATCGACCTTGAGAAGGTCGATCCGGGACATCCCTTCGGACCGGGCGAGGTCCGCAAGCCGGGTTGCCGGCAGGACCACCGTCTGCAAGGTCGGCGCATAGGGCGAGGGGCCGAGGCCGGACAGGCCGACGGCGGTGCGGTGGTAGGTGACGCTGTTGACCGGCGCGTCCACGGCGACCATGGCGTGGTGATGCGCGCGGCCGGAGAACTCCGCGGTCAGGGCCGACAGGCTCGCTTCGCAGGAGGCGTCGGGCTCCAGCATGTGGCCGCTCCACCCGTCCAGGAGGAAAGGCCGCGCGAAGTCTCCGACACAGGCACCGACATCGACCAGCAGCCTTCCTCCCTCCACGTCACCCAGCGCTTTGAAATAGGGAAGGAGCAACAAGGGAATGAGCTTGGTGTCGCTGAGCGTATTCAGCCACGGACTGCGTCCGGCCGCCAGCCGGGCGACCAAGTCCGTCAGGGCGCTCCGGGTGCGCGCCGGTTCGGCCATGCGGCGGCGGAACCGCTCGGCGTACCCGTCGATCATCATTTGGCAGGCGTCGAGGAAACGGCCGGCATAGGCGGTGCAATCGGTGAATGCCCGGTTCGTCGCCGCACTGGCGCGGATGCGGCGGCGGGCGGTCTCCTGCGCCGGCGCGGAGGATCCCAGACGCACGGCCGCCTCCACGTACGCCTCCTCGTCGCGCGCCACCATGTCACCCAGACCAATGTCGCGCAGCATGCAGGCGGCGATGGACCCACGGAAGTTGGGAGCATCGCGCACCACAACCGGAACGCCGACCTCCAGCGGGTCGATCATGGAACAGGCGCCGCCGAAGGGAAAGCTGTCGAGGTAAACGTCGGCGATCCCGATCAGCCGCTGGACGTCCGCGCGCTGCGGCAGGCGCCGAACGATCCTGACGCGCGCCGGGTCAACGCCACACGCTCTCATCTGCACTCTCAGCAGATCCTCGAGGATGTCTTCCTGGTAGTTCGGCCGCCAGTTCGGATTGAACGGCGCCAGGAGCAGGACGGCCTTGGGCACCCGACACAGGATGCGCGCCCAGAGCTGAACCAGCTCGGCATTGATCTTCATATAATTGGCGGTGGAGATGAAGATCGGGGCGTCATGCGGGATCTGGAGGTCGTCGCGGCCGACGGACACCGACCCCGGGCTCTGGTCGAGCCCGAAGGCATAGTAGGTGCAAAGTCCCGGCAGCCGGTACAGCGTTTCGGTGCAGTGCTGCGCGTAGTCGGGGCCGACGTTGTCCTCGCCCAGCAGGTAATAGTCGTGCTGGGTGAAGCCGGGCGACACCGGCGAGGCGGCGCCGGTCACCTGCACGCGCGCCAGCCGGCACATCGACAGGAAGGTGCTTTCGCCGTACACCGCGCAGTTGCTGGCAAACAGCATCAGATCAAGGTCGTGCGCACGGATCCAGGCCACGCGCGTGTTGACTGCGCCACGCGGCACATGAACGATACGCACCCCGGTCCGCTCGACCGTTTCGCGCAGCCCCGGGTCGACCACCTCAGTGAGCAGGAACAGCGTGACGTCGAAGCGCCGTCCCAGTTCCGGCGACAGATGCGCGATCAGGTAAAGGGGTTCCGGGCCCGCATAGAGGCTGTTCAGCAGCAGCCCGACGCGCGGCCGCGGCCGCGCCGTCGGTGCAAACCCGTGGCTGACCGGTAACCCCACCCGCAACGCCGTGACCTCAATAATCTCGGCCCAGCGCCGGAACGCGGCGGTCGGGTCACCGTCGGTGAAGTAGAGCGCCTCCATGCGGGCTTCGTTGCGGAACTGTTCGCCCAGCCGCTGCGCCTCCGGCAGCGGATCGGTGACCACCGCGTCGTACACGCGCTCGATCACCGCCAGCGCCCGTTCCGCGTACCGCTCGCGCTCGCCGACCCGGCGGAAGAGCGGCGGGTTCCTCAGCAGGAAGCTGAGCCAGATTTCCCGCAGCCAGCCGGGAACCGCGGAGAACGGTGGCGGCGGCGGCAGGTCGTGGGCCTGCATCGTCGTCATGGCGGCGAGGAGCACGCCGGCGGTCGGCACCTCGGTGGCGAACCAGCGCTCGAGCAGCTCCGTCTGGAAGGCCGTGTCGGTCTGCGCCGTCAGCGGTGGCGAGGTGGCAAGGCGGCGCACCAACGCCAGGTCGCCGTCGTTGAGCGAGGTCACCGCTCCAGCCGGAACCGACAGGAAGATGCGGCCGCACCTCAGGCGGAGCGCGTCATCTTCGGCCTTCGGCTGGTTGTCGGGTTCGCGCAACGTGATGAACTGCGATGATACTTTCACGAAACCTTCCAGCCCGGATCCAAGGAGCAGACGATCCGCTCCGCTGACCGGGGAGTGTAGCGGCATCGCGATTCCCATGAAAGACCGGTGCCCCGAGACCTCGCGCGAAAACGGAGGCCGTCGCCGGTCCGGAGGGAGCAACCGACCGGGGGCCGGGGCGGCGCCCTACGAGGCCACCTTCCGCGACAACTCCCGCCGGACAAAGAGTACGTTTCCCTCGCCATTGAACGGGAGCAGTTCCCGTTCGACGACAAAACCACGCTCCCCCAGCCAGCGCGCGACTTCCTCGTACGTGCACGAGCCGTCGAACGCCATCCCGGTCTTCGACACTTCGGCGTAGACCGCCCGCACCGAAGCAATGAGATCGCCAGCGCTCTGGAGCGCCATCAGTTCGGCTCCCTCCATGTCCAGCCACAGAAGATCGAGGCGCGTGATGCCGTTTCGCTCCGCCCAGGCGCTGAGCGGCATGGCCGGCACGGTGTTGGCCTCGAACTCGTCCTGTCTCGATGTCTCCGGGCGGAGCATGGTGTTCCGCCCGATCGTGTCCTTGTAGATGTAGAACGTCGCCTCGCCTTCGGCTTCGGAAATGGCGAAGTTGAACGTCCTGACGTTTGGGCAGCCCCGCGTGGCTTCCAGCAGCACGGCGTATTCACGCCTGGACGCCTCCACCGAATACACCATGCCCTTGGGAAACAGGGAGGCCAGCTCGACGCTGTCGTGCCCGTCGGCGGCGCCGCATTCGAAGATCGCGGCATCCTCCGGCAAGTAGGAAAGAAAATCCTCCTTCAGGATATGCCCGTGGACATTGGCATAGACGATGTCCGCTTGGCGGGGCAGCGGCAGGTCCGGGTCGACATGGTAGCCACGTTGCGCCAGCGGATGCGTCGGATCGTCGATGCCCTTCAGGCAGTCGATCACGGCTCGGTAATGGGCCTCGGACCTTGCCGTATCGCCAAGCCTGGCGAACTCCTCCGCCTTGCCGATCGTGAAGCCGACGGCATTGCACAGGTTCAGATGAAAGTCGGCCGAATACGGCAGCTCCATGTTGACCTGGGCCAGAAGCTCCAGGCTCCGCAACGCGTCGCCTTGGTGCTTGAGCACCAATCCCAGGAGATGGCGCGCATTGCGATTGCCCGGATCCAGCCGCAGGACGGCTTCGTAGCCGTCCTTGGCCGCTTGCAGCTGGCCGCCGCGATGAAGCATCATGGGCTCCCGCAGCATTGACATGAGCGCCGCGTTCAGGCCCGCTCTTGCCTGCTGGTCCTCCGGAAGATTGCGCACCACAGCCGCGAGGATGCTCGCCGCGTCGTGAACCCGCCCGGTGCGGGCCAGCATGTCGGCCCGCGAGTAGACCTCCACCACCATCCTTCGGAACGTCGCCGTCCGGCAATCCCGTGCCGGATCCATCCTGAGCGACGCGGCGACCCCGTCCACGGCCTCCCCGAGCAGCCCGGCGTCGTACGCGACCAAGCCTGCGAGGAAATGCGCGTACGGGTCGTCCGATGCCGCACCCGCACACGCAACCAACAGGGAGCGGAGCGAAGGCGTGTCCATCGCGCTTCCGGGATCAGGCATAGGGCGGCATCCTTTAGGGCTGTGACGATCCGCATCACGGACCAGGGCTAGCGCTGCGAACCGGCAGCGTGCCGGCGGCTTCGCGCAGGAACTCCGCCTGCGAGCGGCCGGAGAAGACGCGGAACGCCTCCTCTTCGAGGGCGCGGCGGCGGGCGTCGTCGGCGACGAGGGCGCAGCAGGCCTCGACCAAGCGGTTGTAGGGCGCCACCGCCGCCGCCGTGCGGAAGTCCGGCTCGACGTCGCCGTCGTCGGCGGCCTCGATCACGGTCGCCTTGCGGTTGGACAGAAGGAAGCTGGTCCGAACGATCTCGAAGATCTGGGCATCGTAGTAATTCACGTTCAGCACCACCTTGGCGCGGGCAATGTAGCCGTCGCGCTCGGCGCCGAACATGCGGTGGAGCACGGCGACATTCAGCCCGCGCTCCTTGAGGGCCTGCAGCACCGCGATACGCCGCGGGCTGAGCGAGCCGTAGAAGACCACGTCGATGTCCTGCGCCGGCGCTTGCGGAATGCGCGTCAGGCCCGGCGAATAGCCCACGCGGATCCACTGCGCGCTGGCGTTGATGCCGCGCTCGCGCAGCCACGCGATGTTCGTCCGGCTGTAGTCCCACACGGTGTGGCCGCCGAGCTTGGCGAGATAGGTCGGCGTGATGTGCGGCGCGGCGCCGAGCTGCTCCAGGTTGAAGATGACCGCGTCCGCCGGCACCGGCGCCCAGTTGCCGAGCTGGTGGCCGCCCATGATGATGGTCGGCACTCCCGGAATCAGCGCGTCGGGCACCACGGTGGGGGCGAAGCCCAACTCGGCAAGGCCGTGTCGCAGGGACTCGGCGACCTCGTCGACCGGCGTGTTGATGACGCTGATGCAGACCGGCTGCCGGTGCGTCGGGGGACCATCGGCCATCGTGACCTCACGGGCGGTTCGGGTCGCCGGCCGGGGCCGGTTCAGGGATTGCGCACCAGCCAGTCATGCCACATCGTCCGATACGCCGCCTCGACCGAGCGCGCGAAGCCGGCGTAATCGGTCAGCGACGACTTCTCGAGCCGGGCCCGCATGTTCCGGCGCAGGTCGGCGACCCGCGCGGTGTCGGCGGCCAGCGCCACGGCGCGCTCGATGTAGCCGGCCTCATCGTCGGCGATCAGATCGGTGAGGCCGCACTGGGTGAGCAGGCTGGCACCGACGCGGGCGACATGGCCGACGCCGGTGCGCGTCACCACCGGCACGCCCATCCACAGCGCCTCGCAGGTCGTCGTGGTGCCGTTGTAGGGAAACGGATCCAGCCCGATGTCGATGCGGTCGTACGCGCGCAGGTGATTGGTGACCGGGTCGATGCGCGGCAGCAGCTCCACCCGGCCGGCCGCCACCCCGGCGTCGGCGAACATGCGGACGTAGCGGTCGCGCGTGAAGGCATCGCCGAGCTGCCGCCCCTTCAGGACGAGCCGCGCGGTCGGCACCCGGCGCAGAATCTCCGCCCAGACGCGGACGACGTCCGGCGACACCTTGGAGATGTTGTTGAAGGACCCGAACGTGATGTGGCCCGAGGTGAGCACCGGCGGCACCTCGTTCACCTCGGCCGAGATGACCGGCTGGAACACCAGGAAGCCCCGCGGCAGGCGGCACAGCCGCTCGGTGTACCATTGGTCGTGCGCGTCGGGCGGGTCGGCGACGGCGTCGGTGAACCGGTAGTCGATCTGCTTAAGCCCGGTGGTGTTCGGATAACCCAGCCACGTCACCTGGATCGGCGCCGGCCGGCGCGCGAAAAGCAGGAGCCGGTTGTCGCCCGTGTGCCCGGCGAGATCGACCAAGATGTCGATCCCGTCCTGACGGACGATCTGCGCCGCCGCGTCCTCGTCCATCCCGACCAGCGAGCGCCAGCGGTCGGCCAGCGCCTGGAAACGCCCGGTGGTGGCGTCCCGACGCCGCGAGGTGGCGTAGCACACCACCTCGACCGCCGCGCGGTCGTGGGCGCGGATCAGCGGCTCGCTGAAATACGCGCAGGAATGCGTGCAGAAGTCGGGGGAGACGTAGCCGATCCGCAGGCGCCGGTCCGGCGAGCGATCGACCGGCCGGGCGGGAACCGCCGGCACCACCGGATCGGCGTGCCGCTCGCCCCAGCCGACATGCAGACGGTGCACCTGATCAGCGGGCACGTTCGGCATGTAGTTCAGCGCGAAAAGCAGGTTCGAGTGCATCGGCACCTCTTTCGGATGCTTCGCCAGCCCCTGCTGGAGCACGCTGACCGCTTCCTCCAGGCGTCCCTGTTCCTTCAGCGCCTCGCCCAGGTTGTTGAACGGCGCCGCGAGGTCGGGTCGCAGGCGCAGCGCCTTGAGGAAATGGTCGACCGCGGTCTCGAGTTCGGCCTGCTCCTTGTGCAGGTCGCCCTTGTTGGCGAGCGCCTCGCCCATGTCCGGGTTGACCGTGAGCGCATGCTGGTAGGCGGCCATGGCGCCCTTGCGGTCACCCAGCGCACGCAGGCAGTTGCCCAGGTTGAACAGCGCGTCCGTATAATCCGGCCTCAGCGCGATCGCCCGCTTGAGGCGCGCCGCGGCGGCTTCGGCGCGGTCGGTGTCGGCGAACAGGCAGCCGAGGTTGCTGTGGAAATGGGCTTCCCCCGGGTGCCGCGCGATGGCCCGCGCGTAGCAGGCGGCCGCCTCGTCGAAGCGGCGCGTCGCCTTGAGCAGCACCGCAAGGTTGTTCAGCGCGTGCGGGTGGTCCGGAAGGGCCGCCAGGACAGCGTTGTAGCCGGCTTCGGCGTCGGCGATCCGACCGGCCTTGTGCGCCTGGAACGCATCCTGGAACCGCGCGTCGACGGCTGCCGGGCTCGCCGGCGCTCCGGCACGGTGGACGGGCTGGCGGTGGTGGGCCTGTCTGCTGGTCTTCATGCGCATGTCTGGTCGTACAGCCTTCCGCCGCGACCGCGCGGAGCCGGAGCTAGGGTGACGGTCGATAGCAATGTCAAAGACCGCTTGGCAAGCCCTTTCGCGCCGTCAAACCGCGCCATTCCGACGCTGCGCGGCCAAATCGGCCAGCGCGCGATGGGCCTGCGCGAACACCGGGGTCCAGTCCTCCTCGATTCCCTGGCGGAACAGCCGCATGGAGGGATACCACGGCGTGCGGTCGCCCTCGTGGCCATAGATCCAGTAGGGCACGTACTGCACAAGGTTCCAAATCGGCTTGCCGAGCGAGCCGGCGAGGTGGGCGACCGAGCTGTCGGTCATCATCACCAGATCGAGCCGTTCGATCGCCGCCGCGGTGTCGCCGAAATCCTCGAACATCGGGCCGAGCGGCGTGACCAGCGCGGTGGTGCCGAGCTCAGCGAGCTGGGATTCCGGTGGCCCCTTCTGCAGGCTGTAGAGGCGCACGCCCGGAATCCCAGCGAAGCGCAGGAACTGGTCCAGCCCGGTGGCGCGCCGCGCGTTGTCGGCGAAGGTCACCCGGCCGGACCACACGATGCCGACCTTCAAGGCGCCGTCGTCGGGGCCGACCATCCGCGCCGCCTTCTCGCGCGACGCGCCCGGCACCGTGATGCGGACCGGGGCGGGCACGCTGTCGTAACGGGTGCCGAGCAGCATCGGCAGGCTCATCAGCGACGCCTGCACGTCGTAATGCGGGAAGGGCGCGCCCGCCGGTACGAACTCGTCGGCGCCGACGTCGGCCAGGATGCGACGCAGCTCGGGGTGGCACTCCATCACCACCCGTCCGCCCTTCGCCTTCACCAGCGGGACGTACCGCGCGGCCAGCAGCGTGTCGCCGAACCCCTGCTCGGTGGACAGGAAGATGGTGCGCCCCTCCAGCGGTCCGCCGTCCCACGGGGTACCGGGGGCGATGCGGTTGCGGTAGGACGGGATGCCGCGGCGGGCCTCGTAATCCTCCAGCCCGCGGGCGTACCGACCGACCTGCAGGCAGGAGAGCGAACGCTCCCAGAGCAGCTGCGCGTTGTCCGGATCGAGCCGCAACGCACGCTCCAGGACGGCGAGCGCTGCGGTGAAACGGCCGGCCTTGCGCAGGCCGATCGCGTAGTTGAAGGCGAGCGACAGGGAGTCCGGGGTCAGCGTGTAGGCGCGCTCGTGCGCCGCGACGGCGAGGTCGTGCTGGCCCATCTCCGTGAGAACGTTGCCCAGGTTCGACCAGACGGCACCATTCTCCGGCTCCGTCCCGAGGCCGCGGCGGTGGCAGGCCGCAGCCGCGTGCATTTTGCCGGTGCGGCGGAGCAGCACACCGAGCGTGCTCCAGGCGCCGCCGTTGTGCGGGTCCGCCGTCAGCAGGCGCTCCACGAACGGGATGTCGATCACCGTCTGCGCTTGGGAACCGTCCGCGCTCACCATCCTTCTCCCTTCGTGTGCTGGGACCGGGAGGGCTTAGCGCAAAGCTCCGCCGGGCGCAAAGCCTTCCACACGCCGCGCTCTCACCCGGCGTGCTGGCCGGCGGTCGGCGCGCGCAGGCGCAGGCCCAGTTCCGACGCCTTGCGGATGTCGTCGGAGGACAGCTTCTCGGCGATGGCGTTGAGGCTCGCCGTCACCTGGTTCAGGTCCTCGCCGGGCTGCAGCGTCGACGCCGCCTGGCTGAACCACGTGTAGGCGTGGATGAGATCCTGCGGCACGCCGCGACCGTCGGCGTAGAGCTGGCCGAGGCGCATCTGCGCGATGGGGTTGCCCTGCGCGGCCGCCTTCTGCAGCCAGTAGGCCGCTTCCTCGGCGTTCTGCGGCACGCCCTGGCCGTTGGCGTAGCTGACGCCGAGGTTGAGCTGGGCGGTGACGTTGCCCTGCTCCGCCGCCTTGCGGTACCACACCACGGCTTCCGAGTAGTCCTGCTGCACGCCCTGGCCGTTGCTGTAGAGCAGCCCGAGGTTGACCTGCGCGGCGACGTTGCCGGCGTTGGCGGCCTTGCGGTACCAGATCACCGCCTCGGCGTAGTCCGAGCGCCCGGCCACGCCGTTGGCGAAGATGAAGCCGAGGTTGAACTGCGCCGACGTGTTGCCCTGCTCGGCCGCCTTGCGGAACCACTCGATGACCTTGGCGTAGTCGCGCGGCACGCCCTGGCCGTTGGCGTACATCAGGCCCAGGTTGACCTGCGCGGCGGCGTTGCCCTGCTCGGCCGCGGCGCTGTACCAGCGCAGCGCCGCCTCGTAGTCGCGCGGCACGCCCTGGCCGTTGGCGTACATCAGCCCGAGGTTGACCTGGGCGACGACGTGCCCCTGCTGGGCCGCCGCCTCGTAATGGTGCAGCGCCTTGACATGGTCCTGCGGCACCACCTCGCCCAGAGCGTACAGGCTGCCGAGGTGGTAGTGCGCGGTCGGATTGTCCTGCTCGACGGCGCGGCCGAGCCACACCAGTCCCGCCTCCACGTCGCGCGGCATGCCTTGGCCGAGGATCATCATCATGCCGAGGTTGACCTGCGCCGGGGCGAAGCCCTGCTCGGCCGCCTTGCCGAACCACGCCAGCGCCTGCTCCAGGTCGGGTGATACGCCGAGGCCGTTGGGGTGCAGCAGCTCCAGGTTCGCCTGCGCGGCGGTCGGGTTGATCCCGCTCGCCCGGCGGAACCAGCGCACCGCCTGCACGTGGTCGTTCGGCGCGCCCTGCCCCGTCGAGTACAGCAGGCCGAGCTGGAACTGCGCCTCGGCGTGGTTCTGCTCCGCCGCCTTGCGCAGCCACATGGCGGCGTCGCCGACGTCACGGATGACCCCGACGCCGTTCAGGTACATGAGGCCGAGACGGAACTCCGCCTCCGCCTTGCCGGCCTCGGCCAGCGGCCGCAGCTCCGCGAGCGCCGTGGGGAAGTCGCCCTTGTGGAAGGCGTCCAGGCCGGCCTGGAGGTCGCCGCGGCGGGGCCGCGACGTGCCGGCCGACTTCAGGAAGCGGAAGATCATGGTTCGCGCATGCTTTCGTTGAGGCCGCGCAGGATCGGCCGCAGGAAGTAGGACATCACGCTGCGCTGGCCCACCTTGATCTCGGCGTTCAGCGTCATGCCCGGGATCAGGCGGAAGTTGTCCGGCACGTTGCGCAGGTCGACCGACGTCAGCTCGATCCGGGTCTTGTAGTAGGCCCCGGCGGGCGCGTCGGGGCGCTGCTGGTTGTCCTGGAAGGTGTCGGAGCTGATTACCTTCACCACGCCCTCGGCCATGCCGTGTTCCTGGTAGATGTAGGCGTCCAGCTTGATCTGCACCGGGTCGCCGACGGCGACGTAGCCGATCTGCTTGGCGTCGATCATGCCCTCGATCTCCAGCGGGCTGTCGAGCGGCACCAGCTTGATGAAGGGCTCGGCGTCCTTGATGATCGAGCCGACGGAGCGCTGCGCGATCTCCAGCACCACGGCGTCGACCGGCGTCTCCAGACGGATCATGTCCTGGCGGCGGCGCGCCTTGACCAGCTGTTCGGTCAGGCCGTCGCGCTCGTTGCGCTTGGTGACCAGCTCCTCGATGACCTTGCGGTCCCACTCGCGGCTGAACACGTCGCGCTCGGCCTGGACGGCCTCCAGCTCGTGCCGGTTCTGCAGGATGGCGCTCTCGGCGATGCTCAGGTTGCGCTCGACCTCGATGCGCGAGTCCCGGGCGATCAGCGAGTTCAGGCGGCTGCCGGTCTGGCTCTTCTCGAGCTCGAGGCGCATGGACTCCACCTCGTTCAGCACCTTCAGGCGCTGCGTCAGATGGTTCCGCTCCTGCTCGCGCGAGGCGATGTTGGCCTTGGCGCGGGCGATGCGCTCGTCGAACAGGCGCATCTGCGCCTTCAGCTGGGTCAGCCGCTCGGTCCAGATCGCCTGCTGCAGCATGGCATAATCGAAGCGGCTGCCGGCATCCGGGGTGTAGGGACGGTTCTGCTGCTCCGCCTCCAGCCGGGCGACGGCGGCGTCGAGGCTGGCGATCTTCGCCTCGATCTGCTCGACGTCGGCCTGGGCGAAGGTCGGGTCCATGGTGGCGAGCACCGTGCCGGCCTTCACGACGTCGCCGACCTTCACCTCGATGGAGCGGACGATGGCCGCCTCCAGGGGCTGGACGATGACGTTGGGCGCGATCGAGACGATCTTGCCGCGCGCGCTGACGATGCGGTCGATCTGCGCCGTCACCGCCCAGACGATGGCGAACAGCATCAGCGCCCCCATCACCCACAGCGTGGCGCGGGCGCGGAAGGGCTCCGGGCGCGTGTCGATCTCGACCGTGTCGAGCTGGAACTCGTTGACGACCTTGGTGAGCTGCGCCTTGTCCATCGGCGGCCGCTGCTGGGCGACCACCTCCTTGCGGATCGGCTTGATGACGGCAAGCGGTTGGCCACTCACGCCGCGACTCCCTTCACATGCCGGTTCTGCTGGTTCCACAGGTGCTGGTAGATGTCGCACCGGTCGAGCAGTTCATGATGGCGCCCCATGTCCACCGCCTTGCCGCGCTCCAGCACCATGATGGCGTTGGCCGGCACGAGCGAGGACAGCCGGTGCGAGATGATGATGAGCGTGCGGCCCTGGGCGATGCTCATCAGGTTGGCCTGCACGATGGCCTCGCTCTCGGCGTCCAGCGCGCTGGTCGCCTCGTCGAGGATGAGGATCGGCGGATCGCGCAGCAGCGCGCGGGCGATCGCCAGACGCTGGCGCTGGCCGCCCGACAGGTTGGCCGAGCCCTCTTCCAGCATGGTGTCGAAGCCGCGCGGCAGGCGCTCGATGAACTCGTCCGCGCCGGCCAGCCGCGCCGCCCGCATGATCTCCTCCATCGACGCGTTCGGCTTGCCGGCGGCGATGTTCTCGCGGATCGAGCCGCGGAACAGGAAGTTCTCCTGCAGCACCACGCCGATGTTCGAGCGCAGGTGGTCGAGGTCGATCTCGCGCAGGTCGTGCCCGTCGATCTTGATCAGGCCCTCCTGCGGGTTGTGCAGGCCCTGCAGCAGGCGGGTGACCGTGGTCTTGCCCGAGCCGGACCGGCCCATGATGCCGAAGATCGTGCCTTCGGGAACCGTGAAGGTGACGTCGTCGAGCGCCGGGCTGGAGCCGGGGTTGTAGCGGAAGCGGATGTTCTGGAACTCGACCCGGCCCTTGAACGGCGTGCGCAGGCCGCGGCCCGTGCGGCCCTGCTCGCTCTTCTCGTTCATGATGGTGCCGAGCATGGCGACCGACAGCGACACCTCCTGGAACTGCTGGATCAGCTGCGTCAACTGGATCAGCGGGCCGGTGACGCGGCCGGTGATGATGTTGAAGGCGATCAGCGCGCCGATCATCATCTCGCCCTCCAGGACCAGATAGGCGCCGACGCCCATCACGGTCATGAACATCAGCTTCTCCAGCGGGCCGGTGAGGGCCTGGAGCAGGATGACCAGCTTGGCGACGTTGAAGCGCACGGTGACGGTCTGGGCGACGCGGGCGTCCCACAGCTTGCGCTGGCGCGCGTCGAGCGCGAGCGACTTCACGGTGCGCATGCCCTGGATGTTCTCGACCAGGAACGACTGCTGGCGCGCTTCCGTCTCGTACACGCTGGTCAGGCGGCGGCGGATGATCGGGATCGTTGAGGCCGCGCTGACGCAGATCAGCAGCGTGAACACCATGACGATCGCCGCGAGCACCGGGCTGTAGAAGAACAGCAGCGGGATGAACACCAGCAGCGCCGCCGCATCCAGCATGGTCATGAAGACCTGCCCGGTCAGGAAGCCGCGGATGCGGTCCGTCTGGTACATGTTCTTCAGGATGATGCCGGCCGAGCTGCGCTCGAAGAAGTCGATCGGCAGGCTGATCAGCTTGTTGAAGACCTTGGTGTTGATGCGCGCGTCGATCTTGTTGGTGGCGAACAGCACCATGTACTGGCGCAGATAGGAGAACACCGTCTCGAACAGGATGACGAACACCATGCCGCCGACGAGGACGTAGAGCGTCCCGAGGCTGTGGTGCACCAGCACCTTGTCGATCACCAGCTGCGTGAACACCGGCATGGCCATGGCCAGCGCGGTCAGCAGGATGGAGGCGATGCCGATGTCGCGGAAGATGCGGACCTGGCGCAGGATCTCCGGCAGGAACCAGAGCAGGTTGAAGGGGCGCTCCTCGCCATCCTTCCCGTGCTGCTTCTTGAGGAAGACGGCGTGGCCGTCCCACGCGCCCATCAGGCGCGCCTCGTCCAGCATCAGCACGCCGGCGTCCTCAGCCAGCGGGTCCTGAAGCAGGGCGAGCCGGGTGCCGGCGCGGGTGGCGCCGCCGACGAGCAGCATCGAGTTGCCGTTCCTGAGGCGCAGGATCACCGGGAAGGCGTCGTTCAGCCCGAAGAGGTCATCCCAGCCCAGCGTCACCGCCTTAGCCTTCAGCCCGATCTCGCGCGCCATGCGGACCAGGAACGGCTCCTGCGGCTCCTCGTTGCCCAGCACGAAGTCGTGGATGAGGCGCTCGGGAGAGGTGTCGATGCCGTGATGGCGGGCGACCGTGGCCAGACAGCGGACCGCGGTATGGGCACAGGCTGCTTCCACACTCATGCTTCGATATTCCCGTAAATCCGATGGGTCCGGTCGCTGCGCGACGGTGCCGGCCTGTCCGCCGCCCGCGCCTCGGTCTGGGCCACACTGTTCGTACCTTCCAGGACGCACCTTCCGGTTCGACCGATGGCAGCCGCCATTTATAGACGGCGAACCTGTTCAAGAGGGGATGGGGAAAAAAGTCCAGCAAAAATTCGCGGTCGAACGCCGCGGGATCAGCCGCACGCGCGCACTCCATCTCCTGTCGCCGGCCCCGGCGCCCCCCGGCGCGGCCGCTTCCCTGCGGGCGGCGCAACCTACCCTTCTTTCCCCCTGGAGTCACGGGTTTCTCATGGCCCGCGCTGCAACCCCAGGCCGCTGCGCCGCCGCCGGCCGAGGAGTGGATTGCACATCGCGGGCGACGCCGATATGATCCCGCCGCTTTTGTCGCCTGGCCTGCCCAGGCGGAACGTTTCGTGACTGCCCGAGAAGGTTTCATGCGCAGCGTGCGAGGGAAGGTTCAGGGCGCCGGCCGCACCGGCCGGGCATGCCCTGCGGCACTATGGCCGTGCCGGCTTCCCCTGACGGCGGCAGCGCGCTAGAACAAGCAACCCAAAACGGTTTTCCTGGAGATTGAACGATGGCGGACGGTACCGTTGACTACTACGCGATGGTCGAGGAGGCTTGGCAGCTCAGCGACGCCGCGCGCGACTACGTGAAGAACGCGGGTCGCGAGGTCGACAATGGGGAACTGTGGGAAAAGGTCTTCGCGCCGTCGCCGCTGATCGATGTCGAGCGCACCCAGCGCGAGGGCGGCAACCCGCTCGCCAAGATCTTCTTCAAGAATCCGTACGGCCTCCAGTACCGCCAGGACCACAAGGACTGGATCCCGTTCCGCCACGGCGCGCTCGATCCCGCCTACCTCAAGATCGACTGACGGTCGCGCCGGAATGCCCGCATCGCCGCGCCTGCCGGCCGGTGCGGGCCTGTTGGACGCGCGGAGACCGTCGACACTCGGCCGGTCATGGTGATGGCCGGGTGGCCACGGGAGGGTTGAATGTGCGGCTTGGCTGGGTTCGTCGGACCAGGCGGTGAGCGGGCGCTCGCCGCCATGACCGCGGCCATCGTCCACCGCGGCCCCGATGACGAAGGCGTCTACCACGACGCGCGGTTCGGCACCGACATCCGGCTCGGCTTCCGCCGCCTGTCCATCGTCGACCTGACGGGCGGCCATCAGCCCATGGAGACGGCCGACGGCGATCTCGCCGTCGTCTTCAACGGCGAGATCTACAACGCGCCCGAGTTGCGCGCCCAGCTCGAGCAGGCCGGCGCCCGGTTCCGCACCGACCATTCCGACACCGAAGTGCTGCTGCACGGCTGGCGGGCGTGGGGCGAGGGGCTCCTCGACCGCCTGAACGGCATGTTCGCGTTCGTCCTGTACGACCGCATGGCGGGGCGGCTGTTCTTCGCCCGCGACCGATTCGGCAAGAAGCCGTTCTACTACGCCGAGACGGCGGACGGCATCGTCTTCGCCTCGGAGGCGACCGCCGTGCTGGCGCACCCCGGGGTGTCCGCCGCCATCGACCGGCTGGGGATCGCGAAGTACTTCGCGTACGGCTACGTGCCGGGGCCGCGGACGCTGCACGCCGGCGTGCGCAAGCTGCCGGGCGGCCACGCCGCGGCGTACGATCTGACGGAGCGCCGGCTGACCGTCCGCCGCTACTGGGCGTACCGCATGGTGGTGGACGATCCGCCGCCGGGCACCCCGGAGAGCTGGGCGGAGCAGCTGCGCGACCTGCTCGGGAAGGCGGTCGAGCGCCGCCTGATGGCCGACGTGCCGCTTGGCTTTTTCCTGTCCGGCGGCATCGACTCGACGGCGGTGGTGGCGCTGGCGGCGCAGCGGCGCGACCCGTCCTCGCTGAAGACCTTCACCATCGGCTTCAACGAACCGAGCTACGACGAGTCCGGCCAGGCGGCGGCGACGGCGGCGCATTACGGCACCGAGCACCGCTGCCGGATGCTCGACCTCGACCTGGCGGCGGAGACGCTGCCGGGGCTGCTCGCCCGCATGGACGACCCGATCGCCGACCCGTCGATCCTGCCCACGCACCTGCTGTCCCGCTTCACCCGCGAGCACGTGACGGTGGCGCTGTCCGGCGACGGCGGCGACGAGCTGTTCGCCGGGTACGACACCTTCGACGCGCTCCGCCCGGCGCGCCTCTACCGGGCGCTGATGCCGGGACCGATGCACCGGCTGGCCGAGGCGGCGGCGCACCGCCTGCCGCGCTCCGACCGCAACATGAGCTTCGACTTCAAGCTGCGCCGCGCGCTGCGCGGGCTGGGCCACGCGCCGCACCACTGGATGCCGGCGTGGCTGGGTCCGGCGTCGGTGCAGGAGCTGTCGCAGCTCATGGGCAGCCGCTTCACCGCCGACGAGCTGTACGGCGAGGCCGAGGAGCTGTGGCGGACCAGCACCAGCCGCAACGACATCGACCGCTCGCTGGAGTTCTACGGCCGCTACTATCTCGGCGAGAACCTGCTGATCAAGGCCGACCGCGCCAGCATGCTGACCTCGCTGGAGGTGCGCTCGCCCTTCCTCGACCGCGACGTCGTCGACTTCGTGACGCGGCTGCCGGTGTCGACCAAGCTGCGCCGCGGCGTGCGCAAGTGGATCCTGAAGCGGGCGATGGAGCCGTTGATCCCCACCGAGGTGCTGAACCGCCCGAAGAAGGGCTTCGGCATCCCGCTCAGCCGCTGGCTGCGCCATCTGCCGCCGCCGCCGCGCGCCGCCGCCGAGGGCCTCGGCCTCGACGCCGGCTGGCTGGAGCGCCGCTGGGACGAGCACCGCCACGGCCGCGCCGACCACCGCGGCCTGCTGTGGTCGTGGACGGCGCTCGCCGCCGTCGCGGCATGACCGGCGCCGCCGGGGGCGCCCGGATGCCGACGCTCGACATCGTCATCGTCAACTGGAACGCCGGCGACCTGCTGCGGCAGTGCATCGCCTCCATCCCCGCGGCGCTGACCGGCGGCATCGCGCTGGAGCGCGTCGTGGTGGTGGACAACGCGTCGCACGACGGCTCGGCCGACGGCCTGCCGGCGGACGGGCTGCCGCTGACCGTCTTGCGCAACGCCGCCAACCGCGGCTTCGCCGCCGCCTGCAACCAGGGCGCCGCCGGCTCGCGCGCCGATCTCCTGCTGTTCCTCAACCCGGACACCCGCCTGTCGGCGGCGTCGCTGGCGCCGGCCGTCGCCTTCCTGGCCGACCCGGCCAACGCCGGCGTCGGCGCCCTCGGCGCCCGGCTGGTGGACGAGCAGGGCCGGACGCAGCGCAGCTGCGCGCGTGAGCCGACGCCGGGGCGGCTGGTCGCGCAGAGCCTCGGGCTCGACCGCGTGGCGCCGCGCCTGTTCCCGCCGCACTTCATGACCGAGTGGGATCACGCCGACACCCGCGACGTCGACCAGGTGATGGGCGCCTTCCTGATGATCCGCCGCGCGCTGTTCGAGGCCGTCGGCCGCTTCGACGAGCGCTACTTCGTCTATTTCGACGACGCCGACCTGTGCGTGGGCGTGCGGCGCGCCGGGCACCGCGTGGTGCATTTCGCCGGGGCCGAGGCGTACCACCGCGGCTGCGGCACCACCGATCGGGTCAAGGACGTCCGCCTGTTCTATGTGCAGCGCAGCCGGCTGCTGTACGTCGCCAAGCACCACGGCGCCGCGGCGGCGCTCGCCGTGCTGGCGGTGGCGCTGCTGGTCGAGCCCGCCGTCCGCCTGGCGCTGGCCGCGTCCCGCCGCTCGGCGGCCGACGCGCGCATGGTGTTGAGCGGCACGCGGATGCTGTGGGGCGACCTCGCCTCCGTGCTGCCGAAGCTGCTGACCGGCCGGGTGGACCGCGATGCCGTCCGTCCTTCTGCTTAGCCGCTACGACCGGCTGGGGGCGTCGAGCCGGCTGCGCCTGCTGGACTTCGCCGCCCCGCTGGCGCGCGCCGGCATCACGGTGACGCCCGCGCCGCTGTTCGACGACGACTACCTGCGCGACCTCTACGCCGGCCGGCGCACCCCGGCGTGGCGGATCGCCGCCGCCTATGCGCGGCGGCTGCGCACGCTGCTGGGGGCGGGCCGCTTCGACCTGGTGTGGCTGGAGAAGGAAGCGCTGCCCTGGCTGCCCGGCGCGGCCGAGACGCGGCTGCTGGGGCGCGTCCCCTACGTCATGGACATCGACGACGCCTGGTACCTGCGCTACGCCGAGCACCGCGCCGCGCCGGTGCGCCGGCTGCTCGGCGGCAAGTTCGACGCGCTGGCGCGCGGCAGCCGCATGGTGATCGCCGGCAACGGCCACCTTGCCGCCTGGGCGCGGGGCGCCGGCGCGCCGGAGGTGCGGATCGTCCCGACGGTGATCGACCTCGACCGCTACCCGCCGCCGGTGGCGCCGCCGCCGCACCGGCCGGTGACGGTGGGCTGGATGGGCACGCGCTCGACCGCGCCGTACCTGGAGATGGTCGCCGAACCGCTGGCGCGGCTGGCGGGCGAGGCGCGGCTGCAGGTAATCGGCGCCGACGGCGTGGCGCTGCCCGGTGTCGAAGTGGCGTGCGCGCCGTGGACCGAGGACGGAGAGGTGGCCGGCCTTTCCCGCTTCGACATCGGGATCATGCCGCTGGCCGACGGCCCGTGGGAGCGCGGCAAGTGCGGCTACAAGCTGATCCAGTACATGGCCGCCGGCCGGCCGGTGGTCGCCTCGCCGGTCGGCGTCAACACCGAGATCGTGCGGCACGGCGAAACCGGCTTCCTGGCGTCGACCGCCGACGAGTGGGCGGCGGCGCTGGCGGCGCTGGCCGCCGACCCGGACCTGCGCGCCCGGATGGGCGCGGCCGGGCGCCGGGTGGTGGAGGAACGCTACACGACCCAGGCCGTCCTGCCCGCGCTGGCGGACGCCCTGCGCAGCGCGGCGGGGCGCCCCCCCGCATGATGCGTGGCAGCAAGACCATTGTCGGTCCCGACCGTACCGGGGTTGACCAGCAGGCCCGGCTCCGTTAGGGAACCCACAGCGACCTCGCCGTGGCCGCCCCGGAGAAAGAGAGCACCCGCGTGACCGACACCCCCTACGATCCGAACTTCTACGCCGTGCAGTCCGGCGGTTCGTACCGGTCCGCCCGCAAGATCGTGCCGCTGGTGCTCGAATGGACCGGCGCCCGGTCGGTGCTCGACGTCGGCTGCGGCGTCGGCACCTTCCTGCGGGTGTTCACCGAGCAGGGCGTGACCGACGTGCAGGGGATCGACGGCGACTATGTGCCGCGCGACCGCCTGCTCATCGACCCGGCGCGCTTCCGCGGCCACGACCTCGCCACCCCCTTCGACTTCGGGCGGCGCTTCGACTTGGTGTCGTCGCTGGAGGTGGCCGAGCACTTACCGGACGAGCGCGCCGACGGCTTCGTCGAGGCGCTGTGCCGGCATGGCGACGTCGTCCTGTTCTCCGCCGCCATTCCCGAGCAGGGCGGCACCCACCACGTCAACGAGCGCTGGCCGAGCTACTGGATCCCCAAGTTCGCGGCGCGCGGCTACCGCGTCCTCGACGCCGTGCGGCCGGAGATCTGGAACGACGGCGAGGTGGAATACTGGTACCGCCAGAACTGCCTGATCTTCGCCAACGACGCCGGCCTGATCGCGGCGCCACGGCTTGCGGCTCTGGAGCGCGCGGGGCGGCTGTGGGCGGCGGCGGACCTGGTGCACCCCGCCATGTTTGCCTCAAAGGCCCGCGAGGCCAGCCAGCTGCCGGTCGCCCGCGCTATCCAGGCGACTCTGGAGCGGCTCTGCAACGAAGGCGGCGCCTACAGTTTCTCCCGCAATCCCGACGGGACCATTGCCATCGTCCGCCGGTGAGCGCTCGATGATCGCCGCCAGCGACATCACGGTCGTGGTCCAGGGGCCCTGGCACGACGACCAGACTCCCGAGTGCCTCGCCAGCATCGCGCGCGTACTGCCGGGCGCCGAGGTGATCCTCTCGGTCTGGAAGGCGCCGCCGGCCTTCGCGGCGCACGACGCCGCGGCCGACGCCGTGCTGCTCAACCGCGACCCGGGCGCCATCGACATCAAGGGCGTGCTGAGCCCGGAGGTGGAGCGGCGCACCAACATCGCTTTGTCCAACTTCAACCGCCAACTCGTCTCGACCCGCAATGGGCTAGCGTTGGCGCAACGTCCCTACGCGCTGAAGCTGCGCACCGACATGGTGCTGGAGCACGCCGGCTTCCTCACCCACTTCGACGCCTTCCGGGGTATCGGCGGGCCGCTGCGCGCGTTCGCGGAGCGCATCGTCACCACCAACGCCCGCAGCCCGCGCCGGTCGTTCTGCATGTTCGTGCAGGACTTCTGCTCGTTCGGTCGCACCGACGACATGCGCACCCTGTGGACCGCTCCGCCGTTTCCCTCGCGCGAGGAGCTCCTGGCCATGCCGATGGCCGAGCGCGAGGCCCGCGTGCTGGCGCCCGAGCAGCAGCTCGTCCTTTCGGCGCTGCGCACCCGCCACGACGTCGCCATGGAGAACGCGCTCGATGCCACGCCCGAGCTGGTCGACCAGAGCGAGCAGGCGATCGCCGGCAACTTCGTCTGCCTGGACCCGCGACGCTACGGCGTCCGCACGCTGAAGCCGTCGCTCGCCTGGGTCAACGAGCCCGGCGACATCCGCCTGAGCTGGCTGTGGATGCTCAAGGCCAGCTATGCGGAGTTTCTGTCCTGGTGCCGCCGCCACTGCGGTGCGGCTATCGACCCGCTGATCGCCGCTTGCCCCGAGTACGAGGCGGAAATGGTCGACCTCGGCCGCAAGGCGACGCTCATCACCGCCGGGCGCGACCTCGATCCCAACGCGCTGTTCCTGGAGGCGCAGCGCGCCCACAACAACGGACGGTTGGAGGAAGCGCAGAACGGCTATGTGACGCTGCTGCGGGCCAACGTGAAGCACCCGCAGATCTACCATCTGTTCGGCGTCCTGCAGCTCCAGCGAGGCGAGGTGGAACTCGGTGTCGCCACGCTCGAGCAGGCGGCGCACAGCGCGCCGGAGTTCCTTCCTTCCTGCGAGGCGCTCGCCGCGCATTTCCAGGCTGCTGGCGACGCCGGAGCCGCCGCGCTCTGGCGCGGCGAGGCGGAGCGCCGGCGCGCGCCCTCTCGTCGCTGAAGCGGGTGGCCGTCAGGTGCCGGTTCGGCGCTGCGGAACCCTGCCCGCGCCATGGCGGTCTATCGATCCAACAGATGAGCACGTTGCCGTAGCCGGGGGAAAGGGTTGGCCGAAATGCTCGTTGAAGCCGGCCAATCAGCCTCGTATAACGCCCAGGTCTGTACGGCGTTCCATGCCACATCATGGCAAAGCATGTGCGCAGAAGTAGATTTGCTCAGGTTCCGGTTGGGACCAGCATGGTGCAGTTCCCGCCTCCCTGGCCCAAAGCCGAAGGATATCACCGCATGTGGACTAGAGACGATATTGCCCGACTGCAGTTGCGCTTTGGGCTGTCCTACCATGTTGCGTTTGCCCAAGAGGCACAGCTTCGGGTAGGACTCGCAGGCAAACGTGTACTTGAGGTCGGTGGCAGTCTTCCTCGCGAGTTTGCTTTGGATTTCCTCGGCGCATCCAGTTGGATTGCCGTTGAGGAGACACAGTATTGGGATGAAGTTGCACGAGCTGACGCAGCCGCCAACAAATCGTGGTCTAGCGCCGTACCTCTATCGGACGTGTCACCAGACGAACTTGATCAAAGATATACGGTCCTCACGGGACGGATCGAGCAATCGCCGTCGGTTTTCAATAATTACTTCGACGTGGCATTTTCGATTGCTGCCTTTGAGCACATCGATCGCTTGCCCACGGCATTAGATGCGATCTATAGGTCGCTACGCCCCGGCGGCACTTTGTTCTCCATGTTTTCACCTGTGTGGTCATCGTCGATCGGCCATCATCTTCCGGTCTTGCAAGATGCTGACGGCAAGGTGTTTGACCAGAGCCTTATTCCGCCATGGGGCCATCTCCTGATGCGACCATCCGAAATGCATCAGCACCTTCGCCGACACACCGATGCCGTCACCGCAGGCGAGGTCGTCTATTATATTTATAATTCTCCTCATATCAACCGGCTGTTTGTCGAGGATTATCTACTTTATGTGTCGAACAGCCAATTCAAAGTGTCACAATTTTCCGTTACGTTTGCCGAGCACATCGACGCTTCCCTGCAGAAGCGCCTTGAGCATCTTCATCCCGGCCGCACGCACTTTGCCACCCAAGGCATTTGTCTGGTCTTGAAACGCCCAGAAAACGCATAACAGCAGCGCGGCAGAAGCGGTAAATCTGAAATACGTCACAATTGGAAGCCACCGCTTCGCCGGCGTTCAGATCCGGCCTGATTTCTTCTCCCAGATCCAACCGAGCGCCTCGTATTTCTGCCGATTGGCTTGGATCTCCTTGGGAAAGCTGGAATCTACGGGGACAAAATGCCCCTCCAGCTGCTGCGCGGTAATCTGGAGGTCGCCGTTTTCCAGCTTCTCACGCACCTCTTCCCTGGTCGGCATGCGGTCGAGTAGTTCAAGGTGGCAGAAGTTCTGAAGCTTGCGCCAGACCGCATCCACGCCACCGATCCACGAAAAGTGCCATCCCGCCTCAGGAATGACCGGAACGATGTGGTGAGCCGATCGGAGCAGAAGATGGCGCCCCAAGTTGATCCCCAGCTTGCGCGCCATGCCAATCGGCAGAATCACTGGCCGGACGAACGGTTGATAGGATTCGAAGTTGATGAAGTAGTTGTAGCTGCTCACCGACAGGCCGTTGAGCCGGCCAGCGAGGAAGTCGTCGCCGGCGATGCGTCGCACCAGCTCAGGCCGGGGAATCTCATCAACGTCGGCGATTATCAGCAGATCGCAGTCGTCTGCCGCGGCGAGCCCGTCACCGATACTGGTGCGTTGGTAGGATTCTTGTTCCCAGGGCACGCCGATGCGGCGCTCCGATGCGACCACGTGGACGATGCGATCGGCGAAGGCGGCAAACCGGTCACGGTTGTTCCAGAATACCAGCTCCTTCGGTTGGCCCTGGTGAGTCCAAGGTGATTCCACGATGACGAACCGATCAACCGCGCCGTCCAACACATTTAGCCGCAGCTCAAGGATGTCCAGTTCGTTCGAGAACATGAAGCCATCCCACACCCGGCGTTGCTTTCGAGCGGCGGCGGCCGGCACCCGGCTGGGAACGCCCGCATAGCTTGGTTCGGCGTTCAGGAGCCGCCAATACCTCGCATCGGCACGCCGGCATTCCATCACCACCCATTCCGGATTGGCTTTCTCGATGGGGATGCCGGGGGTCTTCAGGCTTTCCTGCCAGTCCCACAACAGCGCATCGAGAGCAGCGGCGATGTCGTCGCGATCCGGACGAGACGCGACGGCGTGCGCGTAATGCTGGCTGGCAGCCTGCTGGTCGCCCGCCTCTAGCCGCGCGCGCGCGCGGGCGACCTCCTGTTCAGCGTAGGCGACATTGACCGGGAGATCCGCGATGGGCCGGCCCAGCAGCCGTGTGCACTTGGCGGCATTGGCAAGCAGCCGTGGGCCAACCGTCACGTTGTCGAGAACGGCTTGGCGGGTCTGCGCGTCGCGCAGCGGCGACTGGAAGGCCTCCAACGCCTCTTCGACCCGCCCAAGATCGAACAGCGCATAGCCCCGCTGCAACTCGTAGCTCGCGCGTATTCCCCCGAGCCGAATGGCCCGACCGATGGCTCGCTCCGCTGCCTGCGGCCGGCCGAACGACAGCTCGGTGAGGCACTGGAGGTAATAAAGGGCCGGATTGGTGGGATCGACCCGGATCGCCCAGGGCAGGGTGCGGGCACAGTCTCCCCACTGCCCGAGCACGGCGCATATATCGGGAAGCCGGGACGCCGGCAGCGTCAGGTCGGGCTGAAGCCGCAGCGCCTGCCGGAACATGCGCGCCGAGTCTGTGATGCGGCCGAGCCCGATCAGCCGTTCCCCGCCGCGTTCGTAAAGGCCGGCGTCCTCCGGGCTAAGGGCGACCGCCCAACGCAGCGCAGCGAGAGCCGCGTCGCGACGTCCGGCCTGCGCGTTCCGTGATGACCACGTCTCCAGCGCATCGGCTGCCTGCCGGGCAAGCTGGTGCGCCACATCGGCGCGCCCCAGCCGCTCCGCCGCCATAGCCGCGATGAGGATAGCCGCCGGGTGCTCGCCCGTTCGCGACAGCGCCTCTCGGCAGGCGACGATCGCCGCGTGCCAGTCCCCCGCTCGCAGCAGGCGGAATGCGGACTCTAGACCGGCGGAGAGGGGGAGCGTATCGGACATGTTCGGACGGTACTCCATCAACTGACTGATACGTGATCCACGTTCACAGCCGCCACAACTCCACACCGTCCGGCACGGCGTGCCGGTCGAGCGCCGCCTTGATGTCGACGACAAGGCCGCGGCCATTCTTCAGGCACCCGGCGACCAGCGGCCAGCCGGCGCGCGCGTACTCCTCGTGCGCCACGGCGAGCACCACCGCGTCGGCCGGCGGCTGGGCGCCCAGGTCGGCGAGCCGCAGCCCGTACTCCGCCTCCACCTCGGCCGGGTCGGCGACCGGGTCGTGCACGGACACCGGGATGCCGAAGGCCTCGATCTCGCGGACGATGTCGATGACCTTGGTGTTGCGGATGTCCGGGACGTTTTCCTTGAAGGTCAGGCCCAGCACGGCGACGCGCAGGTCGTCGCGCGAGCGAGCGCCGCGCAGGATGCGCTTGACCGTCTCGCGCGCCACATAGGCACCCATCGCGTCGTTGGTGCGCCGCCCGGCGAGGATGACCTGCGGGTGGTGGCCGATCTGCTCGGCCCGGTGGGTCAGGTAATAGGGGTCGACGCCGATGCAGTGGCCGCCGACCAGACCCGGGACGAACTTGAGGAAGTTCCACTTGGTCCCGGCGGCGGCCAGCACGTCCTGCGTGTCGATGCCGAGCCGGTGGCAGATCATCGCCAGTTCGTTCATCAGCGCGATGTTGAGGTCGCGCTGGGTGTTCTCCATGACCTTGGCGGCCTCGGCGACGGCGATCGCCGGCGCCCGGTGGATCCCCGCCTCGACCACGCTGCCGTAGACCTCCGCCACCACGTCCAGCGCCGCCGGGTCGGACGCGGCGACCACCTTGACGATGCTCTCGAAACGGTGGACGCGGTCGCCGGGGTTGATCCGCTCCGGCGAATAGGCGACGGCGAAGTCGCGCCCGAGCGTCAGGCCCGACTCCGCCTCCAGCACCGGCACGCAGATCTCCTCGGTGGCGCCGGGGAAGACCGTGGATTCGTAGACGACGATGTCGCCGCGCTTGAGCTGCCCGCCCACCGTGCGGGTCGCCGCCAGCAGCGCGCCGAAGTCCGGGCGCAGCGCCTCGTTGATCGGCGTCGGCACGGTGACGATGTGGAAATCCGCCCGGCGCAGGTCCGCCGGGTCGGTGGTGAAGGCGAGGCTCGCTTCGGCCAGCGCGTCCGGCGACACTTCGCCGGTGTGGTCGGTTCCGGCGCGCAGTTCGGCGATGCGCTTGGGCGCGATGTCGAAGGCGACCACCGGATAGCCGCGGCGGCCGAACGCGACCGCGACCGGCAGCCCGACATAGCCGAGCCCGATGACCGAGATGTGGCGGGGGGAGCGCATCGGCGCGGTCCTCACAAGGAAAGGGCGGCGCACCGGCGCCGCCACGGGTGCTTACGCCACGGCGTTGACGAAGGCCTTGGCGAACTCGCGCCACGTCCGTTCGCCCAGGATGAACTGCTGGGCGCGGGCCGCCCGCTCGCGCGCGGCCGTGCGATCGCTGTAGAGCGACTCCAGCCGCTCGACCAGTTCGTCCACCGAGGACTCGCCCCAGCCCTCGCGGCTGCCGTCGCTGTCGGGCACCGGGGTCTGCTGGTCCAGCGTCAGGACCAGGTCGCCGGCGACGCGGTCGCTGCGCAGCAGGTCCATGTGGCCGGTGTTGGCCGACAGGATCGTCGGCACGCCGCAGGCCATCGCCTCCATCGCCACCAGGTTGGTCGCCCCCTCGCAGCGGTTGGGAAAGACCGCGGCGTGGCATTCCGCCAGCACGCCGGCGATCTGGTTGCGGCCGAGGAAGCCGAGGTCGACGAAGGCGTCGTCCGGCACGCCGTTGGCCACCGCCCAGTCGCGGATGCGCAGACGCCCGTCCTCGCCGATGGTCGGCGCCACCTTCGTGTGGGAGGATTCCGAGATGCTCATCGCGGTGTGCGGCCAGGCGTTGTGCCAGGCGGTGATCAGCAGCGCGTCCGGATGGCGCTGATGGAAGCGCCGGAAGGCCGCGAGCACGATGTCCTGCGACTTGCGGAACTCCATCTTGCCGCCGGAAAAGACGACGAAGCGGTCGCCGAAGCGCTTGGTCGCCGGCAGGGCCACCATCTCGCTGGGGTCGACGCCCTGCAGGGCGACGCCGACGTTGGTGAACCCCCGGTCCTCGAGAAGACGGCGGTTGTACGCGGAGTGGACGACGAGCTTGTCGTAGCTGCGCGCCCGCGCCAGCACCTCGTCGTCAAAGCGGGTCTCCTCGTAGGCGATGACGCCGACGTTGCGCGTGCCGCGGAACTGCGTCGAGGCCGGGCCAGCGACGAAGCCGTTGCCGAGCGCGTGCAGCACGTTGAAGTTCTGCAGCACCAGCGTCTTGCCGCCGTGTTGCCTGGACAGGGCGTCGGCCTGGGCGAAGCCGGCCTCCAGTCCCTGGAGCTTGGCGCGGTTCTCCGGGCGCAGCGTGCCCATGGCCGGCTTGATCAGCAGCAGCGGCGGCGCCCCGATGTCCGCGAGGTAAAGGCAGGTGTGCACCCCCACGAGGCCCCAGCCGTGGACCTCGGTGAGTTGCCAAGTCAAAGCCAACTGCTGCGTCACGATGTCCCCTTCCTCGCCCCGGCCATACGCCCCGGCGACAGGACGGGCGCACGCGCACGGGCGCACAGCGGGCGAACGCCGGTGCATCGGTCGCACCTCGGTCGCGCGCGGCAACCTACCGGGGTTGCCCGGCCGCTTCAATAGGCATATGCGCGCTGCCGACCGGAGGCGCAAAGGCCTAGGACGTTGCCCTGTGCCGGACCGGCTCGCCCCCGGCGTCGAGCATGGAGCGGATCAACCATTCCCACTCCTGCGCCCGCAAGGACCAGCGGTTGGCCGCCGAATAGGCGACCTGGAGCGGCAGAAGGTCTGGCAGCAGGCGCCCGCTCTTCCACAGCGCGATCTCGCTGCACAGCAGGTCGGTGAAGTTGGCGCAGTGGCTGGTCCGGTCGACGCTGGGCGGGTGCAGCGCGGCGAAGCCGGCCGCGGTCTCCGACAGGGCGCCGAGGTCGTGCGTCACCACGCGGCAGCCGGCGGCCATGGCCTCCATCGCCGAGATGCAGGCCGTCTCCTCGACGATGCAGGGATAGACCAGGAAGGCCGTCCGGGTCAGCCGTTGCGCCAAGTCGGCCTGCGACACCGACCCGACGTGCGCCACTCCCGGCACGCCGAGGAAGGGGGCAAGGATGGGATCGGCGGAGATCTCCGTCGTGCGGCCGGCCTGAGGGCCGCAATACACGGCCAGTTCCACCTCCGGATGGCGGACGCGGACGCGTGGGAAGATGTGCTGGAGCAAGGCCAGCCCACGGGTCGCCGAACTGGCGTAGGCCATGGTGATGCGCCCGCCCGACAGCGCCGTCTTGCGGGCGAACACGTCCGGCTCACCGGCGAACAGGGTCTCGAACAGCGGGCTGGTGGCGTTGCGGATGACGCGCACCCGCTCCTCGGGCAGGCCGTGCTCCTGGAGGTAGCCGCGCGCCTGCCAGTGGCTGACCATCACGAAGGCGTCCCACACCGACGCCAGCGCCGGATCGGCCAGGGCCTGCCCCGCGGGCTGCGCCGCCGAGAGATGACACCACATCAGGAAGCGGCTGCGCCGGCTGAAGAACTTGTGGAAACGGCCGATCATGTAATTGTCGGCCGACGTGTTCACCACGACCGCGTCGAAATCGAAGCTGGTATCGCCGGGCAGCCGGCGGAAGTTCTGGCAGGAAACGCCGCGGTACCAGCCGGGAGCTGAGGTGTCGTTCCACAGGTGGACGTCGTGCCCGCGCGCCGCCAGCGCCTCGGCCAGATAGCAGGTCGCCGCCTGGGTTCCGCCCATCGGTTCCGCGTAGGGCGACGCGGCGTTGTAATCGGCTTCGACGGGATCGATGAAACACAGTCTCATGCGCCCTTGTAACCACCGCCGGACGGCCGGTCAATCGGCCCCGGAACCGGCGATTCTTGTTCCCTTCCAGCGGTCGGGCCGATATACCGCCGGGACGCATTCCTGTCCTTCCGACCGGGCACCATCCAGACATGGCGACACTCCAGGAAGCCCTCGATCTCGCGCTCCAGCACCACCGTGCCGGCCGTCTCGACGAGGCGGACGCGCTCTATCGCCGCATCCTCGACGCCGTGCCCGGCCACACCGACGCGCTCCACCTGCTCGGCCTGCTTCGCCTGAGCCGCGGCGACGCGGCCGGCGCCGCCGACCTGATCGGGCAGGCGGTGGAGCGCAGCCCGGCGGTCGGTCAACTGCGCTTCAACCTGGGGAACGCGCTGAGCGGCGCCGGACGGGCGGAGGCCGCGGCCGAGCAGTACGCCGCCGCCACGCGCCTGCTTCCGGACTTCGCGCCGGCCTTCGCAGCGCTGGGGCAGGTTCTGGCCGGCCTCGGCCGGCCGGCGGAGGCGCTGCCGGCCTTCGCCCGCTGGGCCGCACTCGACGGCGGCGATCCAAACCTGTTCGTCCAGGCCGCCAACCTGCACCTGGGCCTCGGCCGCATCGACGCGGCCGTCACCGCCTACACCCGCGTCGTCGCGCTGGCGCCGGCGACGTGCGGGGTCCTGATGACGCTGGCCCGCCTGCTCTTGCAGGCGAACCGCTTCGCTGAGGCGACCCGGCTGCTGCGCCGCGCCGTCCGGCTCGACCCCGGCAGCGCCGAGGCGCACGACGAACTCGGCCGGGTGCTGGAGGCGCTGCGCGTGTGGGACGAGGCGGCCGACGCGCTGTCCGTGGCGGCGCGCCTGCGTGCCGGCGACGCGCCGCTGCGGCACCGGCTGGGCATGGCGATGCGCCATGCCAACCGCGACGGCGCGGCGGCCGAGGCGTTCCGCGCCATTCCAGCCGCGGCCGACGCCAGGGGCGAGGCCGCCTACCAGCTCGGCCTGATCGAGCGGCAGGACGGGCGGCTGGACGCGGCCGAGGCCGCCTTCCGCGAGGCGCTGGCCCGGTATCCCCAGCACGCTCCGGCGCAATTCCACCTCGGTCTGACGCTGAAGCTGCTCGGCCGCGACCGGGAGGCCTTCGCCGACCCCAGCGGCTTCGGCGAGGCGCATGCGGATCTCGCCGCCCGTCTGGTGCGCGAGGATCGCCTGAAGGACGCCTCGGCGCACTTCCACGAGGCCCTGCTGTTCCGCCCGGACCTTGAGTCCGCGCGGCGCGGCCTGCTCGACGTCCTCAAGGAGCGCCGGCGCCGGTGCGACCCCGCGGTGCTGTCCCACAAGGAGCACACCGACGAGTGGGGCAACATCGAGCTCTACGCCGCCATGGACGCATACAACCGCGCGCTGCTTGCCGAGCCGCGGTTGGTCGGCGTTCCCCCGTCCGCCGCCGGCGCCGAGCCCCCCCGCCGGCCGCGCGTGTTCGACGGGTTCACCTTCTACAACGAACTCGACCTTCTGGAGCTGCGGTTCGAGGAACTGTACGACCACGTCGATGCCTTCGTCGTGGTCGAGGCGCCCTGGACGTTCCAGGGCAAGCCGAAGCCGCTGATCTTCCAGGACAACGCGGCGCGGTTCGCGCGCTTCGCCGACAAGATCGTGCAGGTCGTCGCCGGGGACGGCAGCGGCCCGTCCCCGTGGGACCGCGAGAAGGTGCAGCGCGACGCGATCATGCAGGGCCTGCTGGGCCGTGCGGCGCCAGACGACGTGGTGTTCATCGGCGACGTCGATGAGATCCCGCGCCGCCGGACGGTGGAGGCCATCCGCGACAACCCGGTGCTGGCCACGCGCCTCAACCGGCTGTCGGTGGACTATTACTGCGGCTTCCTCGACTTCGAGTGCAATTACAAGTGGCACAAGCCGATCGCCCTGCCCTACCGGCTGCTGGAGGCGCTCGGCCCCGACCTCACGCGGTTCCTGGCGATCGCCAAGTACGGCACGCTGCTCTACGACTGCGGCTGGCACTTCTCGTGGCTGGGCGGCATCGAGAAGGTGATCGGCAAGCTGACCTCCTACGCGCACAGCGAATACACGCGCCTCGCCGATGAGGATCCGCGGCGCCTGCGCGCGGCGCTGCGTTCCGGCCAGGGCATCTTCGGTCTGATGGACTCCGCGCACGGCTACGGCGGCGAGTTCCAGGTGGTGCCGCTGGACGGCGGTTTCCCCGACACGGTGCGGGCCGACCCGGAGCGCTACCGCCGGCTCGGCTGGTTCTACGACTGCTGGACCGACTGATTCTCGCCGGTGTACAGGGTCACGCACTGCATCACCGCGTTCGGCGTCCCGGCGTAGTAGGCGTTGGCGTCCAGCACGCCCTGCGGCACGTCGTCGTAGTCGTGCCAGATCTTGAGCGGCCCGAAGAACGACTTCTGCCAGCGCGGCCGGAAGTTCCAGTTGGGCGGCAGCGCCGCCGGCAGGAAGCCGGTGTCGTCCACCGCCTTGGCAAAGCCCGCCTGGTCGTTGAAATCCATGCGGCCCACCACCTTGCGGCCCGGAGGCACGTGGTAGAAGGAGCTGTCGATGGCCGGCGCCAGCTCCCGCCAGCGGTCGAAGAGCGGCTTCGCCTTCCGTGCGAAGAAGAGGACGCCGGTGTTGTATTCGATGAGATCGCCCGACAGGCCTTGGTAACGCCCCGCCCACGGGCATTCGCAGATCGCGCACGCCACGCCGTAGCGCTCCGCCTGCGCGAATCCGAAGTCGAGCCGGCCCAGCACCACCGTATCGGAGTCGAGGAACAGCGTCGTCTCGAACGGTGAGAGGTCGAACATGCGCGACTTCTCGAGCAGCCCCTTGTACGGGTCGAGGTCGGCCGGGAGCGTGACCACCTGGATCGGCAGCTCGGAATGATGCGCCTTGACCGATTGGATGGAGCGCTGCAGCAAGCCCTTCAGCGCCTCGCCCCAGACAATATAGAGAATGCCGCGACCGCTCATCGCCTGCCCCTTCACCAACAGAACCGTGGACCGAGCCGGGGCCGCAAGGTAAAGGCAATCGGGGCGGTTGCGCCAAGCCTTTTCGCACGGCCATTTCCGGGTGCGGCGTTTACGCCCTCGCAGTTTCCCGGCCCTATGCTACACAGCGCCGGCGGCGGATGCGCGACGCCGCATTCTGGGGAACCGCGTCCGTGGACAGCACCGCCGCACTGCATGCCGCCGTCGCCCGCCATCGGGAAGGCCGTCTCGCCGAGGCCGGCCGCCTGTACCGCCGCGTGCTCGCCGATGACCCGGTGCAGGCGGACGCTCTCCAGTTGCTCGGGCTGGTGGCACGCGCCGCGGGAATGGCGGACGACGCAGCGCGGCTCATGCGGCGCTGCCTGCGTATTGCGCCGCTGCACGTCGGCACCTTGCTGAACCTCGCCCGTCAGGCGGTCGAGCGCGACCAGTGCGTCGCCGCGATCCGCCCGCTGGCGGCGGCGACCGCCGTCCAGCCGGAGCGCGGCGACGCCGAAGCCCTGCTCGGCCGGGTCCTGCTGCGCAGCGAGCGGTGCGACCACGCGGCGTGCATGCTGCGGCGGGCCTGCCGGCTGATGCCCGACAACGCCGACACCCGCCACGCGCTGAGCGTCGCGCTGAACCACAACATGGTCGCCGCGTTCGACGAGGCCTTGCGGCACGCCGTCGCCGCCGTAGCGCTCGCGCCCGGCAACGCGGCCCATCACCTTCAGCTCGCCTTCGTGCGCAGCGAATTGGGGGAGCATCATCGGGCGAACGCCGACGCGCGCCGCGCCCTCGCCATCGACCCGACCCTCGACTGGGCGAAGCACGCCCTCGGCATCGGGCTGCTGTCGCTCGGCCACCTGCGGGAGGGGCTGGCGTTCTACGAGCACCGGCTGAGCAACATCGGCTTCCGCGGGACGCTGCCGCAGCTACATCCGTGGGACGGACGGCCGCTTCCCGACGGCACGCTGCTGCTGCACGCCGAAGGCGGGTTCGGCGATTCGATCCAGTTCCTGCGCTACGCCACGGCGGCGGCCCGGCTGTGCCGTGAGGTCGTGGTGGTCTGCCCGAAGCCGCTGGAACGGCTGCTCGCCGCTGCGCCGGGCGCCGAAGCCATCGTCTTCAACCCGCCGGAGATGCCGCAGGCGGGCGCCAAGGCGCTGTTCCTCAGCCTGCCGCACCTGTTCGGCGGCCGGCCGGAGACGATTCCCCGGGACACGCCCTATCTCCGCACCGACCCGGCCCTGGTGGACCGCTGGGCGGAGCGGCTGCGCGGGGTGGACGGGCTGCGCATCGGCGTGTGCTGGAGCAACGGCACCCCATCGCGCCCGGCGGACCCGCGACGCTCCGCGCCGGTGTCGCAGGTGCTGCGGCTGGCCGACGTGCCGGGCGTGCGCCTGGTCAGCCTGCACGTCGCCGACAGCCCGGACAAGCGCGTGCCGCCCACGCACGCCGGCCGCATCCTGCAGTTCGACGACCTCGACCAGGGGCCGCACGCCCTGACCGACACCGCCGCGCTGATGATGAACCTGGACCTCGTGGTCACCATCGACACCGCGGTCGCCCACCTCGCCGGGGCGCTCGGCCGGCCGGTGTGGCTGGCACTCGCCAATCGGGCCTGCTGGCGCTGGATGGACGACCGGGAGACGACGTGCTGGTACCCGACCATGCGCATCGTCCGGCAGGAGCGCCCGCGTGACTGGGACGAGGTGTTCACGCGGATCGCGGCGGCGCTCCGCCGGGAAGCCACCGGCCGCCGCGGCGAGGCCCGGAAGTGACCGGGGACGTCGGCGAACTCCTGCGCCGGGGCGTCGAGCATCACCGGTCGGGGCGCCCCATCGATGCGGCGCGGCTCTATTGCCTCGCGCTCATGCACCAGCCGGCCGAGCACAACGCCTTGCATCTGCTGGGACTGCTGCTGAAGGACCGCGGCCATGCCGACCATGGCCTCCGCCTGATCGGGCACGCCTTGCGCGTGGCGCCGGCCCAGCTCCCAGCGCTGGTCAACGCGGCGCGCGTGCACGTTCTGAACGAGCGACCAGCGGCGGCTCTGCCGTTGCTCAAGGCGGCCGCGGCCGTGGCGCCCGACCATGCCGAGGCGTTGCTGCTGCTCGGCCGCGCCTGGTACGCCGGCGGCCAGCCCGACGACCACCGGGCGGCCCTGCGCATCTTCCTGCGGGTGTGCCGGCTGGCACCCGGGCAAGCGGCCGGGTGGGTGTGCGCCGCCCATCCGATGATCGAATTCGAACGCGATTTCGCCCGGGCCAAGCGGCACGCCGCCGTGGCCATCGCCCTGGAGCCGGCCGACCCGGCGGCCCTCACAGAGCGGGCGTCGGCCCGCAGCGAGCTGGGCAACCATCGGGGTGCCCTCCGTGACGCCGGCCGCGCTCTGCGCATCAACGCGGACACCCCCTTCGCCGGGTACGTCGCCGGTTTCAGCCGGCTGTGCCTGGGCGACTGGAACGGCGGCCTGCCGGGCCTGGAACAGCGGGTCAGCCGGCTGCGCCTGCCGGCCCGCCATCCCGAGCTGGAGGTCTGGGACGGCCGTCCGCTCGACGGCGAGACAGCGCTCGTGCTCTTCGAAGAGGCGGGGCTCGGCGACACCCTCCAGTTCGTCCGGTACCTGCCGGCCGTGCGGCGGCTGTGCCGCAACGTGGTGGTGGTGTGCCGGGCCGGCGTGGAATGGATCGTCCGGCAGGTGCCGGGAAGCGAGGGAATCGCCGTCAATCCGCCACAGCTTCCCGCGCGGGGCCGTAAGGCACTTTTCATGAGCCTGCCGTTGCTGCTGGGCGCCGCGCCCGACCGGCCCGGCGCGCCGGTGCCATACGTGGCCGCGCCCGCGGCGGACACCGCCCACTGGGCCGGCCGGCTGCGCGGCGTGAACGGCTTCCGGGTCGGCATCGTCTGGGACAACAGCGCGCCGGACCGTCCCGCGGACATCATGCGGGTCCTTCCCTTCCCTGCGTTCGAGCGGCTGGCGGCGGTTCCCGGCGTCCGGCTGGTCAGCCTGCAGAAGGCCGACACGCCGCAGAAGCGGGTGCCCGAGCACGCCGTGGACCGCGTCGTCCAGCTGCCGCCGGACTACGACGCGGGACCGGACGCGATGCGCGACGCCGCTGCGGTCGTCGCGAACCTCGACCTCGTGATCACCATGGACAGTGGCATCGCGCACCTCGCCGGCGCCATGGGCCGGCCGGTCTGGCTGGTGCTCGCGCACCGCGCCTGCTGGCGGTGGATGGACGACCGGGAGACGACGCCCTGGTACCCAACGATGCGCGTCTTCCGGCAGGAGCGCCCGGGCGACTGGGATGGGGTGTTCACGCGGATCGCGGCGGCGCTGACCGACGCCGCGTCAGGGCGCGCGCTTGCGGGCGTGCAGGATGATCGGCGTTTCCCAGTGCAGGCGCCGGCCGACGCGGAGCACGAGTTCCAGCAGGCCTGAGCGGTGCACCAGCCGGGCGATGCGCTTGACCGTCGCCAGCGCCGCCCATTCGCTGAACGCCAGCGTCCGCAGGCGCTGCTCGAACACGTCCCAGCCCCAGTCCAGCACCTCCATGGTGCCGGCGTGGCGGGCCATCCAGCGCTCCATCCGGCCGCGGTCGACGAGGTTGAGGGTGTCCACGTAGGCGGGATCGCGGCCCAGCAGCCGCACGTACGCCTTGGCCAGCCACGCCGGCATGCGCGGCAGCCACAGAATACCGTAATGCCCCTCCCACCATGAGCCGTAGTTGGGAACCACGAACAGCAGCTGGCCCCCGGGCTTGAGCACGCGCACCGCTTCGTCGATCACCGCCTGGGGATCGCGCACGTGCTCCAGCACGTTGGAGGAGTAGACGACGTCGAAGCTGGCGTCGGGGAACGGCAGGGCCTCGCCCGGCGCTTCGGCGATAGCGTCCTGCGGCAGGCCGTAATGGTCAAGCAGGCGGCGCGCCACGTCGAGGGTGGCGCCGTACTCGCCGGCGCTCGGCTCGACGCCCCACAGGTCGAGGCCGTGCGCCACGCGCCCACGCACCACCAGCATGCCGCATCCCGAGCCGACCTCGAGGATCCGCTTGCCCCGGAGATCGGCGATGCGCCGCATCTCGGCCACCTGCTCGTCGGCGCGGGCTTCCGACAACATGTCGCGCGCGACTTGGTCGGCCGGGATGCGGGTCACCCCGCCGGTGAAGCCGGTGGCGACGTGCACGGCCGCCAGCCGGCGGGCGAGGTCCGCCCAGTCGGGCGGCGGCCGCAGCCCGGCGTCCTCAGCCGCCATGCTTGACGGCCCGGACGACGAAGATCGTGGCGCTCTTCATCCGGCCCAGCCGGTCCTGGATGCACTCGGCCTCGAAGCCGTTGCGGTGGAACAGCTCGACGATCTCCTCGATGGAGTAGAAGGTCTTGTAGGGCGGGTAGTACCAGTCCTCGACCTGGGCCTGGATCGACACGTTGTCGGCACGGCGGTTGATCTCCTGCCCCTTCAGGCGACAGGCGACGTGCGTCAGCGCGGTGAAGAAGTCGCACACCAGCTGCTTGCGCCGCGGCCCGTTCATGAAGGTGCGGCAGAAGTGGCGCACCGCCTCGTGCACCGGCGACAGCCAGGTCTTGAGGTACAGCCCCAGGTACACCACGCCGCCGGGCTTGGTGGCGTTCATCAGGTTGTGCATCACCTTGATGGGGTCGGGCGCCATCATCGCCACGCCCCAGCACCAGACCAGATCAAACCCGGAGATCGCCGGGTCCAGCGTCTGCAGGTCCTGGTGGTGGTGGGTGATGTTGGCGCGGCCGAAAGCCTTGGCCTGCTGCCGGGCGGTGGCGAGGCTGTCGGTCGAGATGTCGACCGCCGTCACCTCGTCGGCCAGTTCGGAGAGCACCACCGAGCAGATGCCGTGCCCGCACCCGGCGTCGAGCGCCCGCCCGACGTGGCGCTCGGCGATGGTCTCCAGCATGTACTTCTTGGTTTCCTCGTAGATCGGCACGAACTTCGGCCAGAACGAGTCGTAGAATTCCTTGGTGGCAACGTCGATCGTCATCGGCCTTGATCCTCTGGTAATCCCGTCCGCGTCACACCCAGGGGGCGAAGGGCCGGATGCGGCGGGTCCGCATGTCCGGTTCGACGAACAGGCGGGCTGTGGTGTTGAGCCGGGCGGCCAGCATGCTGTAGCCGCTGGCGGCGCTGATTCCGACCACGTCGGCGTTCATCAGGACATGAAAATCCTGGAGATAGTCGAGCCCCGGCCACGCCGGCACCACGTCGGGGCGCGCCAGCGGCCGGAACTCGGCGAAGTCGTGGCGCACGCCCTCCAGGTCGTCGCTGGCCACGTAGAGCACCGGGTCCTCCAGCGTCGGCCACAGCTCGCGCAGCCACTCCACGTACGACGCCGTCTCGGTGATCGGGTACTTGTACTGGATGAAGTCGCCGCGACGGATGTGCACCGCCACCACGGTCCGGCCGCGCGCGCGCAGCGCCGCCATGGCCGGATCGAGGAAGGGGCGCCAGAGCGCGCGCGGCTTCAGCCAGGACTGCACGCGCTCGCGGTATTCCTCCTTGTGCTCGAAGAGGAACAGAGGCGAGAGGATGTCGCAGTCGGCAATGGGCGGGTGCCCGGCCGTTCCGGTCACCAGGCGGTTGATGATCCGGCGCGGGAAATACAGCGGCGACAGCGGCCCGGACTGCGGCGGGTCGTCGAGGTCGAAATAGTAGCCGCCGACCCAGTCCGGCGTCTCCACCACATAGCCGTACTTCTCGGCGTACAGGCGGATCATGACGTACTCGAGCGCGTTGTGCGCGAAGCGTCCGTGGGTGGCCAGCGTCGACGAGGTGATGCGCGGCCGGGCCGGATCCGGGTTGGCAGCCCGCTCCAGCGTCGCGCCCAGCTCCTCGAGCGTGCTGCGGAAGGCGGCGATGGACTTGACGGTGAAGAAGCGGCTGTTGTCACCGGTGACGCGGGCGAGCAGCGCGCTTGCCGTCGTCGCGCGGCCAGCGGCCAGCTCGACGGTGGCCAGCGCCGTGCGGCATTCGCCTGGATGCGCACGCCCGGTGCCGAGAGGCTGCTGCTCCAGTTGCTGGAAGAACGCGCGCGCCTCCTCAAGCCGCCCGTCCTCGATCATCAGCGAGGCGAGCAGGTCGAGCGCCGACGCGATGTCGCCGCCCGGTGCGAACAGCGACCGCCGCAGCATGACCTCCGCCTCCGCGCGGCGGCCGAGCTGGAGCAGGATCATGCCGGCCCGCGCCAGCCCGCCGTTCAGACCCAGCTCCGCCGCCCGCGTGTAGGCATCGAACGCCGGCAGCAGCTGGCCGAGGGCGTGCAGACCGTTGCCGAGGTTGTAGTACAGCTCGGGCGAGTCCGGGCGCAGCGCCAGACCTCGGCGGAAGCACGCGACAGCGCTGGCGCGGTCGCCCTGTTCGACCAGCGCGTTGCCCAGGCTCATGTGCCCCGCGGCGAAGTCCGGGCGCAGGCGGATCGCCTGCCGGTAGCTGTCGATGGCTTCGTCCAGCCGTTCGGTCTGGCGCAAGGCGATGCCGAGATCATGGTAGGTCTCCGCCCGGCCCGGCTGCAGGCGCGCTGTGTGCCGCAGTGCCGTGACCGCCTCCGCCCAATGATCCGGACCGCCCTGCCCGCACAGCATGCTGCCGAGGCTCGATTGTGCCGGCAGGAAGGCCGGATCGACGACGATCGCACGGCGGTAGGCCGCCGCGGCATCCTCGAAGCGCCCCGCCGCCAGCAGCGCGTTGGCGTAGTTGTTGTGAACGTGGGTGAAGCTGGGGTCGATGCTCAGCGACCGGCCGATGAGCGCGACCGCCTCAGCCAGATTTCCCTTCTGCCGGTGCGCCACGCCGGCCAGATGCAGCGCGTTGATGTTCCTCGCGTCGACGTCGAGGATGCGCCGGTACAGCTCCAGCGCCGCGTCGAGACGACCGGCGTTGTGATGCTCGACGGCAATGGCCAGGGCCTGTTCGATGGTCGCCATGGGTTCCTCTGGGCGCGTGCGGCGGGTCAATGCGGCGGCAGGGCGGACACCCGGTCCACCATGCGCAGGAGTCCCTGCGACAGTCGCACGATGGCGGGGGATGCGATGAACAGTTCCTTGAGCGCCCGTTCCTCGCCGAACTTCAGCACGAACCCGTTGGGATTGAAGATGACCGCGATTCGGGCCACGTCGGACAGCACGTGCTGGGTCCGGCCCTGGAACACGGCGTCCAGCAGGGCGCGGGCGAAATCGCGGGCGTCGTCCAGGTCCAGCACCGCCAGCCGTGTGTCCAGGCGCGTTTCGTTGAACAGGAACACGGCGTCCAGCCGCACGCCCCCGTCGGCATCCTCGCTGACGGCGATGTGCGTCAGGAACTTGCCGTCCGGGAACAGGACGGTGCGGTCGTCCGCCTCGACGTTGATCACCAGCCGGCTGCGCGCGGCAATGGCGGAGGACAGATCGTTCATGACTGGCTTCGTGTCGTGGGGAGACGCCGCCACGCCGGCCGGTCAAGCACCGGCCAGTCGCGCTTCGACGTGCTCGCAGATGTAGTGATAGAGGCAGATGTGCGCCTGCTGGATCAGCGGCGTGCTGCGCGACGGCACCGCGAGCAGGACGTCGGACAGCGAGGCCAGCTTGCCGCCGCCTTCGCCGGTCAGCGCGATGGTGCCAACACCCAGCGACCGCGCCATCTCGAACGCCGCCACCACGTTCGGCGAGTTGCCGGAGGTGCTGAGGCCGAGGAGAACGCCGCCGCTCCGGCCGTAGGCCTCAACCTGCCGCGAGAACACAGTCTCGTAGGAGTAGTCGTTGGCCCAGGCGGTCAGCGTGGCGGCACCGGACACCAGGCTGATCGCCTTCAGCCCCCGGCGATTCTTGAGGAAGCGGCCGACCAGCTCGCCCGTGATGTGCTCGGCGTCGGCGGCAGAGCCGCCGTTGCCGCACACCAGCAGCGGGCGGTCCGCGCCGAGCGCATCGACGATGCGGTCGATGGCCTGCTCGACCAGCCCATGGTCGAACGCGTCGCGGGTGCGCTCCAGGACGGCGATGGACTGATCGAGGTAGGCGCCCAGGGCGGAGCGGCCGGAGGATGAGTGTTCCATGATGACGGCTGGAGCGCGGTTGTTGAGGCGGCCCCGACATTGCCAACCGGCCGGGCTCGCTTCAATGGAAATATTCCGTTCGGGGGCGGGCGCGCCGTTACAACGCGCCGGCATCGCGCAGCACGGCGAGCAGGCGCTCCGTCGCCTGGCTCCAGGTGAAGCGCTGGAGCAGGCGCGTGCGGGCATCCTTCGGCGGGCCGTCGCAGCCATCGAGAATGCTCCGGATCACGGCGGCGGCCGCCTGTTCGTCCGGCTCCCACCAGTCGAGCCCGTGGAACGGCGGCCAGGGGTCGGTGCTGTAGGGAAGGTGCGCCGGGCCGACCGCGCACGGGATCATGTGCGCGACCTCGTCGTCGAGGTATTCGAGGTAAGCGCTGTTGCGCGGCGCCACGAGTTGCAGCCCCATCGCCCCTGCCTTCGACATCGGCAGGTCCCAGCCCTCGCCGTGCGACAGGCTGACGTAATGGGTCGCCATGCGGAACAGCGCGGTCATGCCCTCCTCGTCGAACGCCTGGTCGAGGACGACGATCGGCGCCGCCTGCTCGCGCCGCCGGCCCACCGCGGCCTCAGTCTGCGCGAACAGCTCCTCGATGCCAGCCCTCGTCTTCGGGTTGCCCTTGCCGAGCTTGAGGACCAGGACCGCGTCGTCCGCCGCCTGCGTGCTGGTCAGCCAGACCCGCAGCAGGCCGTCGACGTTCTTGCGCGGCAGGAAGTCCGATACGTTGAGAAACCGGCGCCGGTAGTCGGTGACGCGGCGGCCGTCGCGTGCCGCGAAGGTCAGCGACGGGCCGTCCGGCATCTGGGCATCGACGCCAAGCGGGCAGACGCGCAGGCGATCGGCCGGGTATCCCGCGTCGACCCAGGCCACGCGCGAGGATTCAGCCGGCACGATCACCGTCTCGAACCGCTGGCACAACCGGCCCCAGGCCGGCGGAATTCGCGTTCCCTCGAACATCGAGAACAGCACGGTGGGCAGGCCCGGCACCGGCTCGACCGCCGGCGGGACGAGAAAATGCAACGCCGCGCGCGCCCGCACCGGCGGCGGAACCGGGCCGTTCTCCCAGGTCTCGCCTCCGAACAGGCCGATGAGATCCAGCGGAACGCGACGGGCGAGAAGCTGCGCGACATACCGGTTGGTCATGTGGGCGTAGCCGCTGACCCCGGAGAAGTGCCCGCGGACGACGAGCCCCGGCACTGCTCCGGCGTCGTGTCGCGCTGCGGCGGCCCGGCTGTAGCGTGCCGACCGCACAAGCGCGTGGCCCGCATCCGGATGGCCGGGATCGAGCTGTAGCGAGCGGCGGAACTCCACCTCGGCTTCCGACGGAGTCCCGAGGTTGAACCGGCTGGTCCCGAGAAGACGGTAGACACCGGCATCGGCGGGGTCGAGCGCCAGGGTGTTGCGCAGCAGCCCGACCGCCGCGGGAAGCGAGCCGGCGGCGAGCTGAAGCACCGCGGCGTTGCCGTGCTCCTGAGCCGAGTGGGGCTGCAGCCGGACGGCTCGGCGCGCCGGCACCGTGGCGCCATCGATGTCGCCGACCAGTTGCATGACCACGCCAAGCCGGCTGTACGCGCCGACGTGCGTCGGCTGCAGTGCGATCAGGCGGCGGAGGGTCCCGGCCGCGGCGCCGGCCCGTCCGAGGGCCTGCTGGACAACCCCGAGGTTCAGCAGGACGTCGTGCGCGTCCGGCCGTCCCCTCAGCGCAGCGGTGAAGGCCGTGGCGGCGCCGTTGAGGTCACCGCGCTGGAACAGCAGCACACCTAGGAGATTGGTGGCGGCGAAATTGGATGGATCGGTGCGCAGGGCCGCCACGCAGGCCGCCTGCGCCTCGGCGAGCCGGCCGGCGCCGTGATGGTGGAGGGCCTGCGTCAACAGATCGGTCATGCGGGTCATCCGGAGCGGGGGGCGCCCAGCTATATCGACATTCGGCCGAATCGGCAATTCCCGCGCCCGGGTCGCAAAGACCGGGACCAAAAAAAAGGGGCGCTCCCGTAGGAGCGCCCCCCGTTTGCTGAGCGATCAGATCGATCAGCCGAAGACCACATCGCTGGTGGCGATGGTGGTGTTGCCGTTGAAGATACCGAGCAGCTTGATCTCCGTCGCCGCCGTCACCTGGCCATCGCCGTTGGTGTCGGTGACGAGGTAGGCGCCGGTGTTGGTGCCGTTGTTGGCGAGCACCATCACGTTCGCACCAGCCGTCGAGTTGGTGAGCGTGCCGATGGCCGTGGCCACACCCGACAGATCGGTCAGGCTGGACACCGCCGTCGTCAGACGGCTCACCTCGTCGGTCGCCAGGTTGATCGCGCCGGTCGCCCGAGCCGCACCCTGAACCGTACCGTCACCGTTACGGTCGAGGAGCGTGCGCAGGGCACCCGTCAGGACCAGCTGGTCGGTACCCGACTGGAAGTTGGAGATCTGGTTCGCCCCGGTCGTGCTGCCGGCCGCCACGAACGTGGAGGAGGCGAGCACCACCTGATCGACACCATTGCCGGACGCCAGCGTGAGCTGAGCGTTGCCGGCGGAGCCGACCTCGAAGCGGACCGTACCGCCGGTCACCGTCACCAGATCCGAGCCCGTGCCGCCGATGATCGTCTCGACGTTGGACACGGAGAAGGTGTTGCCGGTGTTGCCCAGCGTCACCAGGTCCGAACCCGTGCCGCCGATCAGCGTCTCGACGCCGCGCAGCGTGGTGGTCACGCCGCTGGAGCCGAAGGACACCACGTCGGTGCCGGTGCCGCCGACCAGGATCTCGACGCCGCCGGTCAGCGACATGGTGTTGCCGGTGTCACCCAGGAACACCCAGTCGGTGCCGGTGCCGCCCTGCAGGGTATCGACACCGCGGATCGTGATCGTGTTGCCCGAGGCGTCCAGCGCGATGCTGTCCGTACCCGAACCGCCGACCAGGATCTCGACCCCACGGACCGCCATCGTCGTGCCCGTGGTCGCCGTGAAGATCACGTCGGACCCGGTGCCGCCGATCAGCGACTCAAGCCCGCTGACAACCATCGTCGTACCGGTGTTGCCGGTCGTGATGACGTCGCTGCCGGAGCCGCCCGTCAGCGTCTCGAGGCCACGGAGCAGAACCGTGTTGCCCGAGGTGCCGAGGGTGATGTTGTCGGTACCCGCACCGCCGATCAGGATCTCGACGCTGCCCGCAACGGTGAAGCTGTTGCCGGTATCGCCGAGGAACACGAGGTCGCTGCTCGCACCGCCGCTCAGCGTATCGACGCCACGCACCGTGATGGTGCTGCCCGAGCTGCTGAGGGTGACGTTGTCGGAGCCGGTGCCGCCGACCAGGATCTCCACCGCGCCGACCAGCAGCGAGCTGCCGTTCGAGTCGGTGAAGATGATGTCGGAGCCCGCGCCGCCGGTCAGCGTCTCGAGGGCCGAGATCAGCGTGGTCGTGCCGGTGTCGCCGATCGTCACCACGTCGGAGCCCGAGCCGCCGAGCAGCGTCTCGACCCCGCGCAGCAGGACCGTGGTCCCCGACGTGCCGATGCCGACCACGTCGGTGCCGGAGCCGCCGACCAGGATCTCGACCGCCGAGATCTGCATCGTCGTACCGGTGTCGCCGGTGATCACCAGGTCGGAGCCCGCGCCGCCCGTCAGCGTCTCGAGCCCGCGCACCGTGACGGTGTTGCCGGAGCTCGCCAGGCTGACGATGTCGGTGCCGGCACCGCCGACCAGGATGTCGATCGCGCCGACCTGCGTCGTCACACCCGCGCTGGCGACGAACAGCACGTCCGTGCCGGTGCCGCCCAGCAGCGTCTCGACGCCGGAGATGATCGCCGTCGCGCCGGCCGAGCCGATGGTGACGACGTCCACACCCGCGCCGCCGGTCAGCGTCTCGAGGCCCGTGACCACCAGCGTGGCGCCGGCAGCCGCGGTGACGATGACGTCGGTACCCGTGCCGCCCACCAGCGTCTCAACCGCGGACACCAGGCTGGTCATGCCGGTGTTGCCGAGGGTGATGATGTCGGTGCCCGCACCGCCGGTCAGCGTCTCGATGCCGCGGACCGTGGTGGTGGCGCCCGTCGCGCCGATGGTGACGACGTCGGAGCCCGCGCCGCCGACCAGGATCTCGAGGCCCTGGACGAGCAGCGAGGAACCGGCCGTGGAGGTGAACACCACGTCGGAGCCCGCGCCACCGGTGAGCGTCTCCAGACCCGAGACCAGCAGGGTGGCGCCGGCGCTCGTCGTCGCGACGACGTCGGCACCGGAACCGCCGAGCAGGGTCTCGAGCGCCGACAGGACCAGCGTCACACCCGACGAGCTCGTCGAGATGATGTCGGTGCCCGCACCGCCGCTCAGCGTCTCGAGGCCGACCACCTGCATGGTGGTGCCCGTGTCGCCGACGGTGATGATGTCGGTGCCCGCGCCACCCGTCAGGGTCTCGAGGCCACGGACCGTGGTGGTGTTGCCGGTCGCATCGAGGGTGACGATGTCGGAACCCGCACCGCCGACCAGGATCTCCAGGCCGCGCACCAGCGTCGTGTTGCCGGACGTGCCGAGGAGGATGACGTCGGTGCCGTTGCCGCCGACCAGCGTCTCGATGTTGACCAGGACCGCGGTCACACCCGTGCTGCCGATGGTGACGAGATCCGTCCCGGCGCCGCCGGTCAGGGTCTCGACGCCACGCACCAGGATGGTGTTGCCCGAAGCCGCCAGGGTGGCGACATCGACGCCCGCACCGCCGAGCAGCGTCTCGACGTTCGTCAGCGTGACGGAACCGCCCGCGCTGCCGATGGTCACGACGTCGGTGCCCGCACCGCCGACCAGCGTCTCGAGCAGCGACACCACGAGGGTGTTGCCGGCCGTGTCGAGGGTGATGACGTCGGTGCCCGCACCGCCCGTCAGCGTCTCGACCGAGATCACCGTGAAGGTGGCGCCGGTGTCGCCGATGGTCACGACGTCGGTGCCGACGCCGCCGGTCAGGGTCTCGATGCCACGCAGCAGGATGCTGTTGCCAGCGCTGCCGAGCGTGACGACGTCGGACCCCGCGCCGCCGACCAGGATTTCCACGTTCGAGACGAACGTGGTGGCACCCGCGCTGCCGAGCGTGACCACGTCGGTCGAAGCAGAGCCGGTCAGCGTCTCAGCCAGCGACAGGGTGATGGTCGCACCCGCGGAGCCGATGACGATGGTGTCGGTACCCGCACCGCCGGTGATCTGCTCGAGCAGCGAGACCACCGTGGTGGAGCCGAGCGAGCCGACGCTGATGACGTCGGTGGCCGCACCGCCAACCAGGGTCTCGAGGCCGGACACCTGCATGGTGGTGCCGGTGTCGCCGATGGTGATGACATCGGCGCCGGTGCCGCCGACCAGGGTCTCCAGACCGCGGACCGTCGTCGTGTTGCCCGTGTTGTCGAGCGTGACGACGTCGGAGCCGGTGCCGCCGACCAGGATCTCCAGGCCGCGGACGACCAGGCTGTTGCCGCTGTTGCTGACGAAGACGATGTCGGTGCCCGCACCGCCGGCCAGCGTCTCGACACCCGACACCAGGGCGGTGACGCCCGCGGAGCCGATGGTGATGAGATCCGTGCCGCCGCTGCCGGTCAGCGTCTCGAGCAGCGACACCACCGTGGTGTTGCCCGAACCGCCCGACAGGCTGACGA
>NZ_JBOZRT010000073.1:0-2951 GCF_050789165.1 Azospirillum sp. | reverse complement strand
CCGTGATGAAGGGCCGCGCCGACCCGGCGCTCCTGGACAGCTACGACGAGGAGCGGCACGAGGCGGCGCTGCAGAACGTGCGCGTCACCAACCGCACCTCGCGCTTCCTGCGGCCGCAGCCCGGCCCGCAGAAGCTGTTCCGCGACGCCGTGATCAGCCTGGCGCGCCGGCACGCCTTTGCCCGGCCGCTGGTCAACACCGGGCGGATGGCCATCGCCAACCCGTACACCCGCTCCAGCGCCTGCGACAAGACCGGCGGCCAGCCGGTGCAGAACGTGAGCTTCGGCTGGGCCGACGGATCGCCCGGCCGGGTCAACGACCTGCTCGAATGGGCCGACGGCCGCCTCTTGCTGCTGGTCTTCGGCGACACCAGCCCGCAGGCGCTGCAGCGGCTGACGGCGATCACCGAGACCATGCCGGTGCGCGCCGTGCAGGTCGTCGGCACCGAGGACATGCCGATGGCGGTGGAACACGTGCTCGATCCCAAGGGCCACCTGCAAGGTGCCTGCCATGTGTTCGGCCATGCCTGGGCGCTGGTGCGGCCCGACAGTTACGTGGCCGCCACCGGCGAGAGCATCGACGCGACGCTGGTGCATGCCATCGCGCGGGCGCTGGGCCTCAAGGACGAAGCCGCCCAGCCGCCGGCGCAGGTCCACAGCCCGCAGGTTGGCGCCGAGCCGCCGAGCTTCGAAGCGACCGGCGAGGAGGCCGCATGAAGCGAAGGGCGAGGGGCCCCGTGCACGGGGATCGACCAGCGCAATGCGGCCATGGCCTCCGACGCCACCACCGCCCGCGCATCACTAGCCTAGCGGAGGAGGCCGCATGATGGTGAAGACCAACTTCCACTTCCAGGACGGCGACGGCTTCTACGAGCAGTTGCTCGATGCCCACGAGGGCCTGACGAAGGAGCAGTCGGACCTGCTCAACGCCCGGCTGATCATCGTCCTGGCCAACCAGGTGGGCGACGCCAAGGTGCTCAAGGAGTGCATCGAGGTGGCGCGCCAGCTCTGATCGCCACCGCAGGGCCACTGCACCCCTGGCCGGCAGGCTGGAAGCCCCCCGATTGCCCGGATCGCTGACCGGGTGTACGCTTTCGCCCGGAAGCTCAGCCGTTGCCCGCGAAGGCCGGCACATGCAATTCCGATGCGGGGGGGTGCACCATGTTCTTCGGTCTGTTCAAGCGCGCACCGGCGCCTGCCGGCAAGGGGAAGCGCCCAGCGGCGGGCACCGCCCAGTCGAAGCCCAGCCGCTCGTCCTGGAGGGCCACCGAGCCGGACCTGCCGCCCGAACTGCGCTCGTTCGAGGTGACCGAGGGCAACGATTCAGACGACTGGGCGCTCTGGCAGGACTCGGTCAACTCGCTCGACAGCCGGCTGCCATCGATGAAGCTCTATCGCCACGAATCGGAAACGCCCACCGAGTTCCAGGAGGTCGACGCCTACGCGCGAGTGCGCCGCAAAGACTGATGGGGTCGGATTCCAGTTCATTTCACTCGACGCCCCTCGCCTTCATCACCGCCGTACCGCACGCGGGGCCGCTCTCCCCGCTTCGCTAAAATCGAAACCCCCCGTCTCCATCCCAGGGGTCAGATTCCAATGAACGGATTAATTGGAATCTGACCCCAATTTGTATGACCACCCTCAGCCAGCCCGGTCTCGACAGCCTGTCGAAATCTTTCGAACCCGCCGCCATCGAAGCCACGTGGGGCCCGCGGTGGGAAGAGCGCGGCTATGGGCGGGCCGGGCATCGCGGCACGGGCGAGCCGAAGGCCGGCGAGCCGTCGTTCGCGATCCAGCTGCCGCCGCCCAACGTCACCGGCACGCTGCACATGGGGCACGCGTTCAACCAGACCATCATGGACAGCCTCACGCGGTACCACCGCATGCGGGGCTTCAACACCGTGTGGGTGCCAGGCACCGACCACGCCGGGATTGCGACGCAGATCGTCGTCGAGCGCCAGTTGCAGGAACAAGGCCTGTCGCGCCATGAGCTGGGCCGCAAGAACTTCGTGGCCAAGGTGTGGGAGTGGAAGGAGAAGTCCGGCAACACCATCACCACGCAGATGCGCCGCATGGGCGACAGCGTGGACTGGTCGCGCGAGTACTTCACGATGGACGACAAGCTCTCGCCCGTCGTCACCGACACCTTCGTCAAGCTCTACGAGCAGGGCCTGATCTACCGCGGCAAGCGGCTGGTCAACTGGGACCCGGAGCTCAAGACCGCCGTCAGCGACCTCGAGGTCGAAAGCGAAGAGGAAGACGGGTTCCTGTGGCACATCCGCTATCCGATGGCCGACGGCTCGGGTGACCTGACCGTCGCCACCACCCGTCCCGAGACCATGCTCGGCGACGTCGCCGTGATGGTGCATCCCGAGGACGAGCGCTACCGGCACCTGGTCGGCAAGAAGGTCAAGCTGCCCTTGTGCGACCGCGACATCCCGGTCATCGCCGACGAGTACGTCGACCGCGAGTTCGGCACCGGCGTCGTCAAGGTCACGCCGGCGCACGACGCCAACGACTACGCCGTCGGCCAGCGCCACAAGTTGCCGATCATCGGCGTGCTGACGCTGGACGCGAAGATCAACGAGAACGGCCCCGCCAAGTACCGGGGCATGGACCGTTTCGCCGCCCGCAAGGCCGTCGTGGCGGACCTGGAGGCGCAAGGCCTGCTGGCCGAAACGCGCAAGCACAAGCTGATGGTGCCGCGTTGCGCGCGCACCGGGCAAATCGTCGAGCCGATGCTCACCGACCAGTGGTTCGTGGCGATGACGAAAGTCAGCGAGCAGGACCCCACGGGCAAGTCGATCGCGCAGAAGGCGATCGACGCGGTGGAATCCGGCGCGGTGACGTTCGTGCCCGAGAACTGGGTCAACACCTACAACCAGTGGATGAACAACATCCAGGACTGGTGCATCTCGCGCCAGCTCTGGTGGGGCCACCAGATCCCGGCCT
>NZ_JBOZRT010000072.1:0-4118 GCF_050789165.1 Azospirillum sp. | reverse complement strand
GGGCGCCGGCGCCGGGCGGGCGGCCGTCTGCACCGGCGGCGCGCCGGCCGGGCCGGCGGGCGGCGCCACCGGCGGGCCGGCCGTCAGGTCGGGCAGCGGCGGGGGCTCGATCGGCTGCAGCGGAGTGAACTGCGGCGGCGCCTTGACCGGCTTCGGCGTGTGCAGCCGCGGCGGCGGCGGCACCGGCATCGGCACGGCGTTCTCGAGCGTCAGCTTCCCCGTTCCCGGAGCCGGGGCCGCGGAGGCCGGTGCCACCAGCGCAACGGCAAGCACCCCCATCCCGGTCAGGGCGGCGGTGATGGCCTGCGCGCGGAGCGGCGACCGCCACCCCACGCGCGTGTTGCGAACTCGGTTCATGCGACCGGAACACCCTCTGGTGGACAGCGTGGCTAACCCTTTACACGGGTTTCACGCCCCACCATAGCCCATCGATCGGTGTAGCGACAATTCCCGACGCGGGGGAGAGAACGGTTCTCCCCCAACGGTCTAGCCTAGGACCGCGTCGGCCGGTCGGCGGATCACCCGGCCTTTGGGGCTTGGGGTGCCGGGGTGGGCGCCGGGGCTGGCGCCGCCTGCTTGCGCTCGACCGAGCGCAGCAGCTTGGCCAGCGGCATGTTGAGGTGCGTGTTGGTGGCCAGGATGGTGCCGCCGTGCACCGGGTCGCGGCCGCCGCCGATCTCGCCGACGAATCCGCCGGCCTCGGTGACCAGAATCACGCCCGCCGCCGTGTCCCAGGGCGACAGCCCGCGCTCCCAATAGCCGTCGTAGCGGCCGGCCGCCACGTAGGCGAGGTCGAGCGAGGCGGCGCCCCAGCGGCGGAGGCCCGCCACTTCGGTCATGATCGCCTCGGCCTCGGCCAGGAACTTCTTATGGCCGGGGCGGCCCTTGAACGGGATGCCGGTGGCGACCAGCGAATCCTCCAGCCGCCGGCGCTCAGACACGCGCAGCCGCTGGTGGTTGAGGAAGGCGCCGCCGCCCTTCTCGGCCCAGAACATCTCGTCGTGCACGGGTTCGTACACCACGCCGGCGACGATCTCGCCGTTCTTCTCCAGGGCGATGGAGATCGCCCAGTGCGGCAGGCCGTGCAGGAAGTTGGTGGTGCCGTCGAGCGGGTCGACGATCCACCGCGTGGTGTCGTCCTTGCCCTTGGAGGCGCCGGCCTCCTCCAGCAGGAAGCCGAAGTCGGGCCGCGCCTTCTGGAGCTCTTCGCGCAGCGTCTTCTCGGCCTTCATGTCGGCGTTCGACACGAAGTCCGACGGCCCCTTGCGGGAGACCTGGAGCTGCTCGACCTCGCCGAAGTCGCGCACGAGGGCCCGTCCCGCCTTTTCGGCGGCACGGACCATCACGTTGATGAGGGCGGAACGGGTTGCCATGAGGAGGGGATCAGTCCTTCGCGCGTTCGACGTATTCGCCGGATTGGGTGTCGACGACGACGCGGGTGCCCGCCTCGATGTGCGGCGGCACCAGGATGGAGACGCCGTTCTCCAGCTTCGCCGGCTTGTAGGAGGAGGAGGCGGTCTGCCCCTTCACCACCGGGTCGGCCTCGGTGATCAGCAGCGTCACCTTGCCGGGGATCTCGACGCCGAGCGGCGCGCCCTCGTGGCTCTCCACAGTGACTTCCATGCCGTCCTGCAGGAACACGGCCTGATCGCCGATGACCTCGCGCGGGATGGTGACCTGCTCGAAGCTCTCCTTGTCCATGAAGGTGAAGGCGTCGCCTTCGGAGAACAGGAAGGTCATGTCGTGCTGGTCGAGGCGGGCGCGCTCCACGGTCTCCTGCGTGCGGAAACGCTCGGAGAGGCGGTTGCCGGTGCGGATGTCCTTGCCCTCGAGCACGATGAAGGCGCCACCCTTGCCGGGCTGCACGATCTGGGTCTTCTGGATGACGTAGAGCTTGCCGTTGTGCTCCAGCACATGGCCGGCACGCATCTGGTTGGCGTTGACCTTCATAGGACGATTCCGTGATTTCCAAGAAACAGGGCGGCGCGGAACCTAGCAGCTTGCCGCACGCGAGGCAACGCCGGGCGGAGGGGTAAACCGGGCGACCGGCGCGCGCGCAGGGAAAACCGCGGGCGGGGGCGGATGTCGCGCGGGCTTTCCGCGGATGCCCGCGGTTTGCTAAGCAGCGCCATCGCGCACGAAAGGCTTTCCCATGCCCCCCTTCTGGCACCCCGATCTCTTCGCCCGCCGCCGCCCGCACCTCGCGGCGCGGAGCCGCGTGCTCGGCGCTGTGCGCCGCTTCTTCGAGGAGCGTGGCTTCGTCGAGGTGGAGACGCCGTGCCTCCAGGTCTCGCCGGGCATGGAGCCGCACCTGCACGCGTTCTCGACCGAACTGGTCGGCCCGCACCCGGACGACCGCCGCCGGCTGCACCTGCACACCAGCCCCGAGTTCGCCATGAAGAAGCTTCTGGTGGCCGGGATGCCGCGGATCTTCCAGCTGGCGCACGTCTTCCGCAACGCCGAGCGCTCGGCCACCCACCACCCGGAGTTCACCATGCTGGAATGGTACCGGGCGGGGGAGGGCTACCGCACGCTGGTGCAGGACTGCGTCGACCTCGTGCGCGCCGCGGCGGAGGCCGCCGGCCGAACCCGCTTCGCCTTCCGCGGCCTGGAGTGCGACCCCTTCGCGCCGTGGCGGGTGCTGACGGTGCAGGACGCCTTCGCGGAATACGCCGGCATCGACCTGCTGGCGACCTACGACGGCAGCCACGAGCCCGACCCGGCGCCGCTGGCCGCCGAGGCGGCGCGCGCCGGCATCCGCACGGGCGAGGGCGACCGCTGGGAGGACGTCTTCTTCCGCATCATGTTCGAGCGCATCGAGCCGCACCTGGGCGCCGGCGTTCCCTGCGTGCTGACCGACTACCCGGTCTGCATGGCCGCGCTGTCGCGCCCGAAGCCGGAGGACCCGCGGCTGGCCGAGCGCTTCGAGCTGTACGCCTGCGGCCTGGAGCTGGCGAACGCCTTCGGCGAGCTGACCGACCCGGTGGCCCAGCGCGCCCGCTTCGAGGCGGACATGGCGTTGAAGGAACGCCTGTACGGCGAACGCTTCCCGGTGGACGAGGATTTCCTGGCGGCCCTGGAGCACGGCATGCCGGAGAGCAGCGGCATCGCGCTGGGCGTCGACCGGCTGGTCATGCTGTGCAGCGGCGCCGAGGAGATCGACGACGTGCTGTGGGCGCCGGTGGCGCGCTAGGCGGTGCCGCCGGCAGCGTGCCCGACGCCGGACCGGGCGGAGGACATCAGCCGAGGCCGAGCCGATAGAAGCGCGTGTCCACCGCCATGCGCGGGAAGGTCGGCGGCAACGCCTCCGCGGGCACGGCGACGAAGCCGTTCTTCTCGTAGAAGCGGTGCGCGGCGAGGAACTTGTCGGTCGTGCCCAGGTGAATGGCCGCGAGCCCCTTCCGGCGGGCATGGGCCAGCAGCGCGTCGAGGAGGCACTGCGCCACGCCATGCGCCGCCCCGCGCCAGTCGCGGTGCACGAACATCTTGCGCAGCGCCCCGCCGGCCTCGCCGATGTCGAGGAGGGCGATGGAGCCGATCACCGTGCTCCCGTCGCGCGCCACCCAGAACTCGCCGGCACCCCGGCGGTAGAAGCCCTGGATGTCCTTGAGGTCGGGCTGGTCATCGTAGGTGATGGGGATGCCGAACTCCTCGCGCTGGATGGGCACGATGAGCGCGGCGATGCCGGCGGTCTGGTCGGGCGAGAAGGTTTCGATGGCGATGGGCATGATGGTCCTCCGTGTTGGGAATCGGGGTGCCGTCGCGGGTTCGGGACGGCGTCGGACGCGCGGTCGAGAGGCGGGCACGCCCCCTCTCGACCGCTCCGAGCCGATTCGCCATCCCCGGAGACGTTCGTTACGCGATCTTCAGCACCACCCGCCCGCGGATCCGCCCGGCGAGGATCTTCGTCGCCAGCTCCGGCAGCGCCTCGAACGGCTGCACCTCGTACATCGCCTTCAGCGCGGCCTTGTCCAGGTCGCGCGCCAGCCGCGCCCAGGCGACGGCGCGCCGGTCCTGCGGTGCCGCCACCGAATCGATGCCGAGCAGCGTGACGCTGCGCAGGATGTGCGGCAGCACCGTGCCCGGCAGGTCGGCCGAGCCCGCCAGCCCGCACGCCG
>NZ_JBOZRT010000009.1:0-111813 GCF_050789165.1 Azospirillum sp. | reverse complement strand
GCCGTTGGTCAGCGTGTAGGCGCCGCCGGTGCCCAGCAGCTCCAGCCCGCCCGCGGTGATCGCCTGGCTCTGCGTCACCGCGCCGGTCGAGGTGAGGGTGACCGCACCGGTGCCGGCGCTGAGGCCGGAGACGCCATCCACCGTGCCGATGGTGAAGCCGGTATCGCCGCGGAAGGAAAGCGCCCCGTTGCCGCTGCCGGCCATCGCCAGCGTCGTAACGCTGTTGGAGTTTGTGCCCAGGCTCACCGCACCGCCGACGCTGAGCCGCAGGTTCGTTGCCGTGATGGCGCCACTGCCGGACTGCGACACGCCCTGGCCGGTGATCAGGCTCAGCGTCGCGGCGTTCGCGGGGGACACCGCGGCACTGACGGTGATCGCCCCAGCGCCGCTGTTGCCGATGCGCAGGGTGCCGGCGGTGACGCGATCCAACTCGGTGTCGGAGAGTTCCAGCGCCGAGGCGGCGTCCGTCTCTGAGCCCAGGTCGATGGCGCGGCCGGATGTGGTGGATTGCAGCGTCACCGTCCGGCCGGCGGCGGTCAGCGCCGAGCCCAGCGCCATGCGGTCGGCGGTCAGCGTGGTTGTCCCGCCGGCGGTCACCGACTGAGAGGTGGTCAGCGTCGTATCCGCCGTGCCGAGGCTCAGCGTCAGCGCGCCGGACGTGGTCAGCCCGGTGGTGTTGACCGAGCCCACGGTCAGGCTGGTGGAATCGGTGAGGGTCACCGTCCCGGTGCTACCGGCCAGCGTGCCGATGGCATTGCCGGCGTTGGTCAGCGTGTAGGTTGCGCCGTTGCCCAGCAGCTCCAGACCGCCCGCGGTGATCGCCGCGCTCTGGCCCACCGTGCCGGTGGTGTCGAGCGTCAGGTTCTTCGTGCCCACCGACAGGGCGCCGCCAATGCTGATGCCGGCGCTGCCGCTGCCCGGGTTGCGCAGCGTGGCGTTGGTGGAGAAGGCGTAGGGACCGACGGTGATGGCCCCGGTGCCGTCGCTGCGCCCGATGATCAGGTTGGTCGCCGTGGACGCCACCGCGTTCAGGATGCCGGTGGTCAGCGCCAGCGTGCCGCCGCTGCCGGCGACCGAGACGCTGTCCGAGGCGGTGTAGGGCTGGAAGGTCACCGTACCGGTGCTGGCAAGACTGCCGCCGACGACCAGGCTGTTGCCGGTCAGCGTCAGGCCGCCGGTGGTGCTGAGCGTGCCGCTCAGCGTCTGCGTGCCGGCGGCGCTGATGTCGATGTTCGGCGCGGTGACGGTGATGCCAGTGCCCTGGGTGTACGTGCTGCCCGTCACCATGGACAGCGTCGTGGCGTTGGCCGGCGTCAGGTCGGCGCTCACGGTGATCGCACCGGACGTGGTGCTGCCGATGCGCAGGGTGCCGGCGGTGATGCGGTCCAGCTCGGCGTCCGACAGCTCCAGCGCCGCGGCGGCGTCGGTGGTCGAACCGAGGGTGATGGCGCGGCTGCCGGAGCGCGGGCGGATCGCCACGAGGCCAGTCGAATAGACCGCGGCGCCGTCCAGGCTGAGCGTGTCGGCGTTGATGGTGACGGTGCCGCTGGTGCCGTTGCCGATCCTGTTGGCGGTGCCGGTGCTGTTGTTGGAGTAGTCGAGGCTGCCCGTGCCGCCGGTCGCCGTCAGCGTGACGTCGCCGCTGGTCGCGCCGATGGTGAAGTCGTCGTATTGGACGATGCCCCAGTTCCTGGTGCCGCTGGTGCCGCCGCCGACACCGGTCAGCGCGATGGCGCCCGAGGTCGAGGCGATGCTCTTGGTCGCGGAGCGGCCGTTCAGCTCGATCCCGTAGGCGTCGGTGGTGCCGCCCGTCGACGCCGTGCCGGCGAGCGTGATGGCCCCGCCCTGGCTGGAGAGGCTACCGGATTGCGAGCGGATGCCGACGGCGTACTGGCCGGTGGCGCCCGGCGCCGCGGTGCCGGTGATGGCGAGGGCGCCGCCGGCGGTGCTGACGGTCTGGGTGGTGCTGTCGGCGCTGTCGCCCAGGTTGACACCCCGCAGGCCGCTGAAGGCGCCGGTGCCGCTGGTGCCGGTGATGGTGATGGTGCCGGTACCGGAGGTCGTCACCGTGCTGCCGCCGATCAGGTTGACGCCGGCCGCGTTCGCCGCGTCGGCACCGGTGCCGCGCAGCACGATGCCGCCGCCGCCGGCGTTCAGCGTGGCTCCGTCCAGCTGGATCCCATCGACCCGCCCGGCCACGCCGCGCGCCGCGCCGGTCAGCAGGCCGGATCCGTCGGTGGCGCTGCCGCCGGCGATCTCGATGGTGCCGCCGTTGCTCGCCACCGTCGTGCCGCTGCCAAGGATCGCTGCGCCCTGGCCGTTGCCGTCGCGGTCGGGGTTGATGGTGACGTTGAAGGCGTTCGACGCCCCGCCGGCGAGCTGGATGTCCGCGCCGCCGCTGGTGATGACCGAGCCGTCGGCGCGCAAGGCGGCGCCGACCGCAGCCGAACCGGACTTCTGGATGGACTGCGCCACCGTCAGGTCGCCGCCGACAGCGTGCAACGTCAGCCCGCCCGACACCGTCATCCCCACCGTGTTGGCGGTGCCCACGGTGAAGGAGCCGTTGTTGCTGAAGGTCACCGTGCCGGTGTCGCCGGCCAGCGTGGTCACCGCGTTGCCGGCGTTGATCAGCGTGTGCGTGCCGCCACTGCCCAGCAGCTCCAGCCCGGCGGCGGTGATCGCCGCGCTCTGCGTCACGGTGCCGCCGGTGGCGCTCAGCGTCAGGCGGTTGGAGCCCGCCGACACCGCGTTGTCGATGGCGATGCTGCCGGCACCGGTGCGCAGCGTGGTGTTGCGGCTGAAGCTGGTCGAGGACGCCACCGAGACGGTGCCGGTGCCGTCGCCGCGCCCGATAACCAGGCTGGGCACCGAGGACGCCACCGCGGCGAGGATGCCGGAGGTGAGTTGCAGGCCCGTCCCCGTGCCGTTGACGAAGACGTTGGTCCCCGCGCTGTAGGGCTGCAGCGTCACGGTGCCGCCGCTGGTCAGGCTGTCGGCAGCGCCTAGCGTCAGGGAATCCGCGCTCAGCGTGATGCCGGCGGGGCCGTTCAGCGTGCCGCCGATGCTCAGCGTCGGCGCCGCCAGCGTCAGCGTCTGCCCGCTGTTGACCGAGACCGCGCCGGTGGCGCTCAGGGTGCCGCCGGTGGTGAGGCTGAGCGGCAGGCTGTAGCTGAGCCCGCTGCCGATGGCGATGCCGCCGGTGCCCGACGCGTTGTTGTAGTTGACTTGGGCGAAGTTGCTGAGTTTCGCCAGGATGCCGGTCAGGTCCAATTCGCCCGCGTTGGCCGTGCCGGACACACGGGCGGTCTTGGTGGTGTCGTACGGCTTGAGCGTGAGGGTGCCGCTCTGGCCGTCGAGGGTGTTGGTGGACGAGAAGCCGTTCGCCGTCAGCGTGACACCGGCGCCCGAGGCCATGGTCACGGTGTTGGTGAAGGCGATGCTGCCGCTGGTGCTGATGCCAGCGCCCGAGTTGAGCGTCATCGGCTGCGTGAAGGTAACGTCGTTGAGCAGCGACAGCTGGCCGCCCAGCGTGTAGGTGCCGGTGTGGCCGGCGGTGCTGCTGAAGGTCAGGCCGCCGGCCCCAAGCGCGATGTTGCCATTGAGCGTGACGCCGTCGCTGCCCGCCTTGACCGTCAGGTTGCCGCCGTTGGTGGTGATCGCCACCGAACTGGTGAAGCCGCCGCCGCCCGCCTGATCGCCGTCGGCGTCGATGTCGATGGAGCCGCCGCCGGTTGTCAGCGTGCCGGACAGCGCCACGCCGTCGGCGCCGCGCAACGTGATGTTGCCGCTGCCCGTCTGCAGGACGCCGATGTTCTGGAGCTTGCCATTGTAGTTGGTGCCGCTGTCGTAGCCTGCCTCCATGGTGATGGAGCCGGTGCCGCTGGCGATGATGGCGTTGGCGGTGTTGGCGAAGGCGATGGTGCCGTCGTGGGTCACCAGCTTCAGGCTGACGCCGTTCTGCAGGTTGATCTGGCCGTCGCCGCCGGACGCCGTCAGGTCGGCGATGGTGATGCCGTCGGCAGCGGTGAGGATGATGGTGCCGCTGCCGATCGCCTCCAGCGCCGCCGCCGAGATGGTCTCGTCCGCCAGCACCAGAAGGTTCGGCAGGCTGCCGCTCACCGAGGTGGTGCCGTTGGAGATGGTCAGCGTCGCCGGGTCGAAGAACACGGTGCCGGCCAGCCCGCGTGGCGCCTCCACCGAGGCCAGCCCATGGAAGCCCAGCCCCTGCCGGCCCGACACCTCGATGAAGCCGCCGTCGCCGCCCAACACGCCGCCCTTGGCGCTTATGGCGCCGGCGAAGGCGGTGTGGCCGTCCGACCAGACGATGGCCTTGCCGCCCTTGCCCTGCCCGGTGGCGTCGGCGGCGATGACGGCGCCTGGCTCGACGATGGTTTCCCGGGCCGGCGGCACCGGCTTGCGCGCCGGGCGGACGTTGAGGCCGGCCAACTGCTGCGGAGTCGCCCGACCGCCCAGATAGTCGCCGCCCACCAGCGCCTCGCCGCCGCCGGCCCGGCCGGAGACGTCGATACGGGCGCCGGCCTTCACCTCCACCCGCTCGCTGGTGACCACGGCGGTGCCGCCCCGGGTGCCGGGCGCCGCGCCGGTGGCGTCGAGGGTGCCCGAGACGGTCACCGTGCCGGAGTCGCCACCGGACAGGATGATCTCGCCGTCCTTCTCCTCCACCGTGCGGGCCTGGACGATGCCGCTCATGTCGATGACGCGGTCGACCACGCCCTTGGCGGCGGCAGCGGTCATTCGCACCCGGCCGCCGTCGGCGAAGACGCGGCCCTGGTTCTTCACCAGCGCGTCCGCCGGCTTGCCATCCTTGGATTTCGGGCGGGTGGTGACCGGCGCGTCGGTGGCGAGGTTGATGCGCTGGTCGCCGTAGAGGTCGACCACGAACTTGCGCCCGGAGGCGAGCGTCACCTCGCCCAGCCGCGCCGTGATGGTGCCGGTGTTGGCGACGCCGGGGGCGACCAGCGCCACCAGCCCGGCCTCCGCCGCGGTGATGGTGCCGTGGTTCTCCACCATCGCGGCATTGTCCACAGCTCCTTCGAAGCGGTGACGGCCGGCCATGAAGTCGTCGTTGCGGATGTCGTGCGTGGTGGCGACCAGCCCGCCGACGTCAACCTGCGCGTTGCGGCCGAAGACGATGCCGTTCGGGTTGACCAGCCAGACCTGCCCGTTAGCGCTGAGTCGCCCGAGGATCTCCGACGGGTTGCCGCCGACCACGCGGTTGAGCGCGATGGAGCCGGCCGACGGCTGCTCGAACCGGGTGTGCTCGCGCTCACCGACGCTGAAGTCCTGCCACTCGATGATCGCCTTGTCGGTGGCTTGGCGGACGGTCAGCGTGCCGAGCGCCGATTCGGCGATGCTGGCCGAACCGCCGACCACCGTGCCGCCGCGCGGGTTCGCCGCCGCGATTCCCGGCCACGCCACGGCACCGGTCAGCGCCGTGGTCGCCGCCAGGAACCAGCGCAATGCATGCTTCGGTTGTGGCACCGTTCGCCGCACAGCCACGCTTCGCCCAGGTCCGCCTCAGTGGTGGTACCACCTAGGGTAACAGCCGTTTCAACAGCTTGCCAGCGTAGTCGAATAAAATTGTATGCGAATGATGGCGTTGTCACACGGGGGCGGAGAGTCGGGCGGAATCGAGCGGATTGCGTCGGTAATGAGTGCCCACCGGAATACGACCGGTTTGATAACAGCATTTTGGATGAGCAACGCGGGTCCGGACTGCGCATCCGTCATTCGTTCAGTCGAAAGGGCTTCAGTCAAAAGTATGATCTCAGCGCACGAGGCGGCATCGTTGAACTCATGAAACACTCCACTGCAACACGCTACGAAACACGCGCCAACCAGGACATTGCCTCTCTTTCAACCTTTGCATAAGCAGGATGGCTTTTGACAACCACCGCCTGCTGAAAAATACGTATTCTGCAAATGAACTTCCCTTTCTGAGTTTCTATGCTTACTCTGACTCCTATGCCTGCTCCAACCAGGGCTCCTTCTATCGTTGGTCTTGGTGCACAAGGGTTCTCCGATGCCGGCTCCCCGACTCATAGCCGCAATCATAGAAGATGACCCATTGGTTCTTCGCGCGTTGGAGGTGTATCTCGAGACGCTCGGCTTCGTCGTCATATCGATCGCGGACACCAAGCGATTCCTCAGGGAAATGCCTGGGGTGAAATGGCGGATCGACCTCCTGATCACGACCTCCCGCCTCGACAACACGTCACCGTACGAAGACTTGCTCGACGCGGTCCGTCGGAATTTCGGTGACGTTCCCACCATCGTCCTGACGGGAGACACGTCGGCGCTGGCACGCGAGCGGGCGCGAGCGGCCGGATGCCATTACATCAGCAAGCCGGTGAGCCCCAAAGCGCTCTACGACGTCATCCATGCCCTCGTGGACCATCACGCGTCCGATCCGTCGGGCAACTCGTAGGCAGTTCCCGGCGGAAGCGCGCGTCATTCCTCCGGCAGACGCCGGCTGATACGATCGAGGTGCATGAGGTTCAGCATCGGCACGGTGACGTGCGCGTGCTCCCGCACGGCCTTCAGCGCTGCAGGGTCGAGCCCGTCGCCGGCGGCGGCCAGCGCGATCAGACGTTCGGCCAGCGCGACCGCGTTCTTTTGCAAGGCCTGCTCCAGCCGCACGAACTCCGCCGGGCGGCCAATGCCGAGCCGGCTGGAGAACTCGTAAAGGAAGCCCAACTGGTGCACCGTCGCGCCGAACACCGAGGCCGAGACGTCGGCACGGCCCACCGACTTCATGGCGACCTTCCACAGCATCGCCGACAGCTCCGCCAGCACCGTGCCGAAGCTGCTCAGCGCCTCCTCGTCGTAGGGGGCGACGAACTTGGTGCGCTCCTCCTCCTGGTCGCGCAGTGCGTCGAGCAGGCGGGTGGCGACGGCCAGCAACCCCTCGACCTGCGACACCACCGCCATGGTGTCGTACAGCGTCAGCAGGTCCGGCTTGGAGAGAAAAGCGCGAATCGTCTCGCCGGAGCGCTTCAGCGTCAGCCGGCTCAAACGCCGCGAATGCTCGGACAGCAGCTTGAGCGCCGACCGGCGCTCAAGGATCTCCAGGACCCACCGCACCCCCTCGATGCGCATCACGTCCAGCGAGATGGTCTGCAGGTCCGGATAGTCCGGCGTGTCGAGCAGGCTGCGCAGGTGGTCGGTGGACTGGCAGGCGCGCTCGGCCAGCGTGCGGGCGACCCTGTCGATGGTGGCGGCGAGCGGCGTGCCGGGCCGGCCCCGGCGCCGGGACAGCCGGCCCAGTGCGTCGGCGGTGGCGACGGCGTTGGGAGGGGCCAGGGCGGGATCGACCAGCACGTCCACCAAGTGCCGGCACAGCACCGGGGCTGTGGCCTGCTCCAACTCCGGGCTGAACTGCGTCCACAAATGGCCGCGCACATGCTCGACCGGATAGGCCTCCAGCACCGAGCGCGGCAGCGGCGGGTGGCCGTCACCCCTGAGGTGGCGCGAGGCACGGCGGCGGGCGGCCTCGGCATCATCGGGGCCGATGGCCTCGTCGATGGCGACGATGGTCGCGATGGCCTCGGCCGGGGTGAAGACCGGGAGGAGCGGTGGTGTCGGCGCGGCGGGCGGCTTGCTCATGGGGGCGCCGCCAGGGCGAGGTGGACGAGGTTGCGCCCGCCGTCACGACGGTAGGTGGCGCGGTCCATCGAGCGCCGCACCAGATAGACGCCCAGACCGCCGACGCGGCGCGTATCGACGTCGCTGCCCAGGTCGGGCGGCGGCGCCTCGGTGAAGGGGTCGAAGGCGTCGGCGTCGTCTTCCACCTCGGCACGCACCTCGCGCCCGTCGACCTCCAGCCGGACGCGGATGGCGTGGCGCCCGCCGTCGGAATAGCCGTAGGTGACGGTGTTGGTGATCAACTCGTCGAAGCAGAGGTTGAGCTTGAACGCGACCTCCGGCGGCAGCCCGGCGGCGGCCACGAACTCATCCACCGCGCCGGCCAGCCGCTCCAGCTCGGCGAGGTCGTTGTCCAGCACCACTTCGAGCCGCGTGCCCACTGGGCTGTCCTCCATGCCGCCGGGCCGCGCCGCCGCGCGTATCAGGCGGCCAGCGCCGCCACGGCCGCCGGGCCGTCCGGATAGATCTCGAACAGCGAGGAGAAGCCCGAGAGGTCGAACACCTCGCGGATCGGCGGGGCCATCGCCGCCAGCGCGATGCGACCGCCGGCCGGGCGCGCCTTCTTGGCCGCCACCAGCAACGCCCGCAGCCCCGCGGAGCTGATGTAGCCGAGTTGCACCATATCGACCACCACCCGGCTGCCGGCGCCGACGGCGGCGACCAGCCGCTTCTCGAACTCGCCGGCCGTGGCGCTGTCGATGCGGCCCGACGGCTTGAGGACGGCGACGACGCCGATCTTCTCTTCGGTGATGTCCATGCTTTCCCCCGCACACCTTGCGCTTGCGTTTATACCATGGCCGCCGCGCCACACACCGGGTTTTCCGCCGCCGGCGCCACGCCGCGCCAGCGGATCACCAGCCCGGTGATGTCGTCGGACTGGGGTGCCCCAGCGACGAAGCGGTGCAGTTGGTCCAGCACACCGTCTAGCCGCTTCAGCGCGCCCAGGCCCGGGTCGAGCGCCGCCATGGTGGCCACCAGCCGCTCATCGCCGAACATGCCGCCATCGGCGTCGAACGCTTCGGTGACGCCGTCGGTGAACAGCAGCACCGAATCGCCCTCGGCCAGCGTGATCACGCGCTCCCCAAAGGGCATGTCCGGCATGGCGGCCAGCGCGATGCCCGGCGTGTTCTCCAGAACCGTCACCGTGCCCGCCCGGTCGATGCGCAGCGGCGGGTTGTGGCCACCGTTGGAGTAGGTCAGCACGCCGGTGCGCAGGTCCAGCTCGCCGTAGAACACGGTGACGAACATCGACTGCTCGTTCTCGGCGGCCAGCAGGTTGTTGACGCGACGCATGGTCTCCGCCGGGCCGACGCCGGACTCGGCGATGGCGCGCAGCATGGTGCGGGTGATCAGCATGAAGAAGGCGGCGGGGATGCCCTTGCCCGACACGTCGGCGATGGTCACCGCCACGCGGTCCTCGCTGATCGGGAAGAAATCGTAGAAGTCGCCGCCCACCTCCTTGGCCGGCTGCATGCGCGCGGCGATGTCCAGCTGCGGCAGCTCGGGGAAGACCTGCGGCAGGATGGTCAGCTGCATGGTGCGCGCGATCTCCAGCTCCTGCTGGAGGGTGATGAGGCGACGCTTGTCCTCCAGCGCCTCGCGCAGGTCGCGGACCAGTTGCACCAGTTGCACCTGCTGGGTGCCGACGCGGGTGGCCAGTCGGCTGAATCCCAAGGCCAGCAGGCCCAACTCGTCGTTCACCGCCTTCGACTGCGCGGTGTCGGTGTCGTGCGTCTCCATCTCGATCTGCCGCAGGTCATCGAGAAGGGCGGTGCGCGCCTCCTCCTCCAGCGTCGAGGCGAGCGCCTCCATCTGGCGGCGGATGAAGCGCTGCTGGCGACGCAGGCGGCGGTCGCGCTGGCCGGCGGCGCGTTCGATGTCGCGCATCACACCGCGGAACACCTCAACCGCACGGGCGATGCGGCCGATCTCGTCGTTGCCGGCCGGCAGCTCGACGTAGCCGGTGGAGCGTCCCTGCGACAGGTCGAGCAGAGCCTTCACCGCCACATCCAGCGTCGCGAAGGACGAGCGCAGGTAGGCCAGCAGCAGCGCCAGCGCGGTCAGCAGCACCAGCGCGATGGCGGCGGCGTAGCCGGCGGTCCACAGCGCACGCTCCTCCGCCGCGCGGGTCACGTCGGAGGCCACCAGCACCGTCGCCGCCCGCCCGCCCGCCAGATCGGCCACCGGCAGGCTGGCCAGCGCGTAGCGGTGCCCGGCATCGGCAAAGTCGGTCACCGCGCGCGCCGCCGGTTGCACCAGCGGGTGCACCACGCTCCACAGCGGGTCGATCTGCCCGCCGATCGGCGCGCCGTCACGGTCCACCGCGAACACCCGGCCGCCGGCGTTGCGCCGCAGCGCGTCAAGCGCCGATGGCAGACCGATGCCGGCCACCGCAGCACCGGATACGTTCGAGCCGGTGTAGACCGGCACACCGGACACCACCACCAGCCGGCCGCCGGCCAGTCGCACGCCGCCGGGCAGGCGCTGCCCGGCCAGCAGCGCGTCGAGCGGTGCCCGGCCGACCAGCGGCGCCGGCTCCGGCGCCAGGTCGGAGCTGTAGAGAAGGTCGCCGTTGCCGGCAAACAGGTTGAGGTCGGTCAGACCGGACGGCAGCGCCTCCAGCCGCCGGGCCAGCGCGCCCCGCGCGCCCGACGCCAACGCCTGCGCCACCTCCGGGTCGGCGGCGATGCGGCCCAACCCCTGGTCGGCCTGCGCCGCAGCGTCGGCAACGGCGAGCTGCCACGCGGTCTCCAGCCGGGCGAGTTCGAGGTCGCGGGCGTGGCGGTCGGCGGCGTCCTCGCGCAGGCCCGCCATGCCAAGCAGCAGCGCGGCGACCGTGGCAACCGTGGCGACGACGAACAGGATGATGCGGGTCTGCAGCAGCATCGCGCGCCCCCTCACGGCCGCCGGACAAGGGGAAGCACGGCCGGCAGCGCCGCCGCCGCCAACACCGCGGCCTCGACCGCACCTCCGGGAGCGCCGCGCGCGGCATTCCACAGCAGGGCGGCCACTGCGCCGATCAGGATCGGGCGCAGGATGGCGGGCGCGTCCTCCGCCGCCGCGCGGGCGTACCGAGCCGCCACCGCCAGTCCGACGGCGCCGGCCGCCCCCACCATCGGCACGGCGCCGAGCAGCGCGGCGGCGCCGAGCGCGACCGCGGCCAGGGCGGTGTCGATGCGGGTCCAGGACGACGGCACGAACCAGCCGACGACGAGGCCGAACAGTGCGGCCAGCCCGGTTGCGGCGTCGAGGTTGTCCAGACAACCGCTCACCATCGCGGCGGACAGCAGCACGGTGTAGGCGCGGACGTCGCCGGGGCGCGCGTCGGTGAGGCGGCGGGGTGTGGTGGCGGTGCCGTCGCCCAGCCGCTCCAGCGCGCGGGCTCGGGTCTGCTCGACCTGATCGGCAATGCCGGGGTCGAAGACGGCGCCGCGCACCTCCTCGGCATGGGCGGCGAAGCGGGCGCGGCGTTCGTGCAGGTGGAACACCGCGGCGTTGAAGGCGAGCAGCGCCCGCCCGATCTGGTCGCGCGGCCGGCGACCGAGCAGCGTGCCGAAGTCGCCCGCCGCCCCCGCGGCCAGCGCGCGCGCCAGCCGGTCGAGCGGCGCGCGCACCGCCGCCTGCACCAGCGCCCCGGCCAGCTCCGCAACCAGCAGAAGCAGCGCTGCGGCGCCGAGAACGACGCCGGTCAGCTCCCCGGCGATCTGCGCGCGCGCTGCGCCCGGGTCGACCGCCACCAGCAGATGCCCGACGACGGCAGACCCGGCGTGCAGCGGGAGGCGGACGGCGCTCGGCCCCTCTGCGCTGCCGGGTCCGGCGGCGTGCAGGGTACGGCCGTCGGCGGCGGTGACGGCGAGGCGGTGCAGGTCGGGGTTGCGCTCGGCGATGCCCTGGAGGTAGGCGGTCATCCCCTCGACGCGGTCGAGCGGGATGCCGTGGCCGAGCGCCCGGTGCAGATCGCGCTGCACAGCGTGGCCGACCGCCATCGCCTTGGCGAGCCGCGCGTCCGCCAGTTGCTCCTCGGCGGCGAACGTGCCGAGCAGGCCGACCCCGGCCATGGCGATCAGCGCCGCGCCGACGGCGGTGCCGGCGATGCCCAGCGTGAAGCGGCGGGTGGGAACGATCGCGGTCATGCCATCTCATCCAGGCGGGAGACGTCGCGTTCCGCCTCGGCCAGCAGCGCCAGCCGTGCGCGCACCGCGTCGGAGAAGGCGGGCAGCGGAGTATCGGAGGCCTCCCCCAAGGCGTAAGGATCGGCGTCGCGGGTGAGCGATTCCAAGGTCTCGGCCACCGCCTCCACCGAACGGCGCGGCCCGCGCGTCAGGCCCAGCCCGGCCACGGCGGCCAGCAGGATCACCGGCACCGCCAGCAGCAGGGCGCCGATGCCGAGCTTGAGGGCGAAGGTGCGTGTCGGCTCCACCGCCACGTCGCCGGGCAAGCGCAGCACAATCTGGCCGGCGACGGTATCGAAGCTGGTGGTCAGGCCGATGCCGTACAGCCATTCGCCACCGCGCTCCGCCGCCCACACCGCGCCGGGCTCGGCCGCGGGCAGGCCCGCGAGACGCTCGCCGACCTCCACGGGGCTGCTGGAGAACACCACCGCGCCCTCCTCGTCGAGGACGCCGACCGACAGCGCGGCCGGCATAGCGCCCCGTGCGCCGTCGAGCAGCGGTTGCACCTGCGGCAGCTCGGCGAGTGCCAAGCCGAGGTTCAGGCGGGTCTCCAGCGCGGTCTTGACTTCGCCCAACACGAAGCCGGCGTGCGAGGCCACCGCCGCCTGCAGGCGACGATGCTGTCCCTGCGTCCACAGCGCCGCCATGGCCAGCGTGGCGGCCAGCACCACCACCGCCAGAAAGGCCACCAGACGCGCCGGGAATCCCATCGCCGCCCCCGTCACGCCGCCGCGGGGCGGGCGCGGCCGAACAGCGCGAACCAGCGCCCGCCCTCGTGCAGGCGGCACCATACCTGTTCGCCACGCTCGAACAGGTCGGCTCGATCGGCCAGGTCCTCCACGGTCACCAGGGACGCGGTGGCGGGGTCGAACACCGGCTCCGCCATCGAATCGCGGTGCATCAGCAGGCGCAGGATGCCGCTGTTAACGCCGATCAGGCGCCTTGGGTACAGGCCGTGCGCCGCGAGGTGGCCCCAGCTGCGGTGGTTGCGCGGGCTGGCGGTGGTCAGCGCGTGGCGGCGGCCGATGCGGTCGGCGACGCCGAGCCGCCAGTCGATCGTCCAATGGTGAAGGCCGCGTCCGCGTAGATTCGGGTCGACCATGGCGGAGGAGAGGTGGGCAACCTGCAACAGTTCCGCCTCCGGCAGCGGCAGATCGCGCCCGCGGTTGACGGTGTCCGGCCCGGCCCCCGGCAAGCCGAGCGCGCCGAACGCCACCAGTTCTGTACCAAGGAACAGGCCGACGGTGACACCGGCGACGTTCAGATGGTCGGTGACGAAGTTGCCGTACTCCGCCGCCGGCTGGTAGAAGTCGGGATGGTCGAGCGTCTGGATCACGCGCCCGCGCAACGCCCGGACGGCGTCGGCGTCGGCCATGCCGAGCGTTCGGGCGGTGACACCGGGCGGCAGCCGGGCAGCCATCGCGGCGATGAGCGCATCGCCCGCCGCCAGCGCCGCGGGCACGCTGCCGGGAGCGGCGCGGGTGAGGGCATTCACGGTCATGACCCCACGACCTCCGCAAGGTTGAGCAGGCCGATGGGTGGATAGAACTCCAGCGCACGGGCGACCGGCATGTTGATGAGGACGGAAAAGCGCTTCAGCGTCTCCACCGGGATCACCGCCGGCGACGTGCCGTCCATCAGGATCTGCGCCGCCTTGAAGGCGGTGAAGCGGCCAATGCCGTAGCTGCTGCTGGCCAGCGCCAGCATGCCCTTGTCGGCGCGCACGATCGCTTCGGTCGCCGAGAAGGTGGGCAGGCGGTGGCGCAGCGCCTCCTCCGACACCAGGGCGCGGTTGAGGGACGCCACCAGCGTGTCGGGGCCGACGTACAGCATTTCCGCTCCGCGCTGCGCCAGCCGGGCGATCAGCGCCGGCAGCTCGCCGGCCAGCGGCTGGCCGGACGCGCCGAGCGGCACCGGCTCCTCCAGCAGCTCGACGCCACGCGGCGGCGCTTCGGCCCGCAGGCCCTCGACGTTGAGCACGGAGTTGCGTTCCTGTGGGTTGTAGACGATGCCCAGCCGCCGGATCGGCCGGTAGGCGAGGATGGTGCTGAGCTGCACCGGGATCGGCGCGATGTGCACGGTGCCGGTGACGTTGCGGCCGGGCCGGGCAAGGTCCGGCACGATGCGCGCGTCCACCGGCGCGGCCACGAAGGTGAACACGACGGGGATGTCGGTGATGTGGACCTTCGGGTCCGGCGCGTCATAGGGGCCGACGATGGCGCGCGTCTGCGGCGTGCCCCAGCTGTAGATCAGATCCGGACGGGTGTCGCGGATCTCCTGCACGATGGTCGGCAGCTTGGCGGGGTCGCCGCCGGTGTCGCGGATCGCGTACTCCACCTTCAGGCCGCGCCGGGCCAGGTAGTCCTTGAAGCCGGCCTCGTTGTCGCTCTCGCCTCGGCCCAGCACCATGGTGATGCGGAAGGTCCTGTTCGGCGCCGCGCGCGCTGGCAGGGCGCAGGCGAGCGGGGCACCCGCGGCGAGCGTCAGGAGGGTTCGCCGGTCGATGCGCATCAGGCCTCCTGCGTGCGGGAAAGGGGAGCTGCGGAACGGGGGCGCGGCGAGACCGCGCGGTCGGCCAGCCAGAAAAGCACGGCGCTGAGGCCGCAGAGAAGACCGACCGCCAGCATCGCCTCGCGGTACGACCAGACGATGGCCGCCCACAGCGCGACGACGGGGCCGAGCGCGGCGCCCAGCCGCTCGATCATCCGGTACCAGCCGATGGCCGCGGTCTCCGGCAGGCCGCCGTCGCGGGCGATCTGCGAGACCAGGGTGAGCTGCGGCGCACCGACCAGCGCCTGAAACAGGCCGAACAGCCCGATGCCCAAGGGGGCCGCCCACCAGGCGCCGCTCAGCAGCAGCGGCAGGCAGCTGGCCAGCGTGCCGACGCCGCCCATGGCGATGAAGCCGCGCCGCGCCTGCCAGCGGTCGGACAGGCTGGCGGCCAGCGGCGAGATCAGCACGAAGGCGACGAAATACATCATCTGCACCCGCCCGACCTCGGTCTTGGACGCGCCGTCGGACGTGAGCAGCAGGGGCACGAGGCAGAACAAGAAGGCGGTGGCGGCGATTTTGGTGGGCACCGCGCTGAGCAGCATCAGCGAGGCGAAGCGCGGCGTGCGCAGCAGCGGCCAGCCGGCCGACAGCGGGGCGCGCTTGCCCGCCATCGCCGGAACCCCGGCGCGCTTCAACAGCGCCGTCACCGTCAGCCCGGAGCCGAGCGCCAGCGCCGAGCCCACCAGGAACGTCGCCTCGATCCCGATCTGGTCGGCGATGATGCCACCGGTGACCGGCCCGCACACACCGGCCGCCAGCAGCGCACCGATGTACATGGCCATGCCGCCGGCCCGGTTCTTCAGCGTGGTGTGGTCCACCACGATGCCCTGCGCGGTGATCAGCACCAGCCCGTAGCCGAGCGCGGTCAGGCAGCGCCACAGCAGCAGTTCGCCCAGGGAACCCGCGGTGGCGGTCAGCGCCAGGGAGACGGAGCCGAGCAGAGCGCCGGTAAGGAACGCGCGCCCGCGCCCCCAGCGTTCCGACATCCGGGCGCCGCCCGGCTGCGACATCGCCCAGATCAGCATGAACAGCGTGATCGGCAGCCCGACCACGAGGTCCGGCGTCAACCACGGCACGGCCGGCGCGAAGGACTTGGAGTAGGCCGGCAGGAAGGGCCGCGACAGTTCTTCCGACAGGCAGAACAGGAACACCGGCAGCCGCAGGTAGACGAGGTTGAACGGCCGCATCGGCGGCGCCCCCGGCTCGCGGAAACGGAAGCGCGCCAGCAGGGCCTGCGCGCGCTCGCGGCGTGGGTCGGCGGGGTCGAGCCGCGACAGTCGGGCCGTCAGGGCGGCGTGGCGCTCGTTCAGTGCGTCGAGGGTACGGCGGAAGGCGCCGGCGGTCTCCGCAATCTCCGGCGGGCCGCCTTCGGGAGGGGAGGTGCGCAGGTCGCCCTCGGCGGCACGCTCCACCAGCGCACGCAGCGCCAGGACCCGCCCCATGGCGAGGTGCACCACCAGCAGCAGGATCTCGAAGATCAGCAGCACCGCCACCAGCACCACCGACAACACGTCGAGCATCAGCCCGGTCGACGCCTTGGCGAGGTACGCGGCGTCGACGCCGACATGCAGCCAGCCGGTCCTGAGCGGCAAGGCCACGTCGACGAACCCGGCGGCGAGCCGGCCCTCCACGCGGTCGGCCGCCAGCCCCAAGGCGCGCGCCGCGACCGCCCGGCCGGAGGAGGCGAGCACGCGGCCCTGCGGATCGCTGACGGCGAGGTAGGCGATGTCACCATGGCGCCGCTCCTCCTCCTGGAACAGCCGGTCCAGCCCCGGCATGCGGTCGAGCGGAATGCCATAGCCGAGGGCCCGGTCGATCTGTGCCGCCAGTTGGGTTCCAACCATGTCGGCCTTGCGCGCCAGCTCCGGCTGGAACACGGCGTCGAAGCGGCTGAGCGTCAGCCAGGAGGCGCCGCCCGCCGCCAGCAGCAGCACCGCCACGGTGACCACGGTCAGCCGCAGCACCAGGGTGCGGATCGGATCGCGGCTCACGACGTGGGCCTCCCGGCGAGGTCGCGGTCGATGTCGTCCAGCACCCGCTCGGCCTCGGCGGTGTGGTCGTGCAGTTGGCGCAGCAGGGTGCCGCGCAGCATGCCGGCGGCGCCTGCGTCGTCCAGCGCGCCCGCGCTCCCGCGCACCGTGGCGAACACCGCCGCCAGCGCGCCGAGCCCGGCCGCAGCCACCAGCGCCAGCGTGCCGCCGGCCAGCCCGGCGCGGACGGCGTCGATTTTGCCGCGCAGCTCGGTCAGCGAAGCGCGCATCACCACCGCGCCCACAATCTGCCCAAAGCTGTTGCGCAGGTCGGCACCGAGCAGCAGCGTGTCACCCGCGATGCGCCGCCGCACCGCGGTACCACCGTCGGAGGCGATCTCCCGCGCGGCGGGCGAGGGGTGGCCGATGGCGGCGCGGTCAGCAGCGAAGAGAACGGTGCCGCGGTCGTCCACCACCTCGACGCCGATGATCCCGACTCCGGCGGCCGCGCGGTCGGTCAGCGCCTGCACGTCCACCAGCTCGGACAGGTCCAGGCCGAGGGTGAGGCCGAGTTCCACATGCCGGCGCAACTCGTCGGCGGCAACGGCGAAGCGCGAGCCGGTGACGTCGCGCAGCGTGCGCTCGAAGTTGAGGTTGGCAAGCACGACGGACAGCAGAACCGCCAGCGCGACGCTGGCGGCGATCACCCCACCCGTCCGTACCGCGAGCGCCGCTCCGCGCACCATGCCTTCCCCGGATCAAGCCGTTAGGGCGCAAAGCTTAATGCATTCAATGCTTCGTTGCAGCGAGGAACTTGACCAATGGAGCTAACGCCATAGGAGATCACACGCGTGAACCGTCGACATGTTCACGCGTGAACACTCATTCCCCGAGGATCTCGTCGATGTGCCGGCGGATCTCGCGCAACGCTTCGCGGTCGGCGGCGTACAGCGGGGTGGGCTTCTGACGAAAGGCGTCGAGCGAGACGCGCACACGGTTGACCGCCCGCGCCACCCGCAACGGGAAGGCGCTCAGCGCCACCGCCGGCTCATCCTGACGGTCCGGTCGCTCGCGCGGCTCCGCCTCGGCCGGGCGCGCGGACGAGGCGAGGCGCGCCTTCAGGGCGTCGGCGTAGGAGTTCCAGGCCGGCACCCGCTGCTCGTCCGGCAGGGCGGCGATCTGGAACAGCACGCGCAGCGGTGGGCGCGTGTCGGCATAAGCGTCGCGGATCGCCTCCGGCAGGCTGCGCAGGCCGAGGTACTTGGTGACCATCGGCCGGCTCTTGTGAACAACGCTGGCCAACGCCTCGTGCGTGTAGTTGTGGCGGTCGATCAGGCGGGCGTAGCCGTCGGCCTCCTCGAAGGGGGTGAGGTCGACGCGCTGGATGTTCTCGATCAGCGCGATCTCGGCCGGATCGCCGGTGGTCAGAATGCCGAACACCGTGTCGCTGCCCAGCAGCCGCACCGCCTCCAGCCGGCGCGCGCCGAACACCAGGGTGTATCGCCCGCCCTCGGCCTCACGCAGCCCGATCGGCTGCTTGAGGCCGAGGCGGCGGATGGAGTCCGCCAACTCCTGCAACGCGTCCTCGTCGAACACCTTGCGCGGCTGGTCGGGGTTGGGGTCGATGCGGTCGACATCGACCTCGACCAGCTTGGGGAAGTTGTCGGACAGGCCGAACAGCGCGTCGCGCTCCACCACCTGGGACAGCGCCGGATTCACGGCTTTCTTGAACGGGCTACGCGACATGCTTGGCCTCCAGCAGCTTGCGGCGTTCGGCGACCGTCGTGTCGTAGACCGCCTGATAGACGTCGGCGCCGGGAGCGTCGGGCATCGCCTCCAGCAGCGCCCGTCCGCCCTTCACCGACTGCGGGTACAGCGTGGCCGAGGGCAGCGGCGGGAAGATGCGCATGGCACCGGCGTAGGTCTGGTGCATCTCCGCCAGCGTCTCGCGGTCCTGGGTCAGGCGCTTGTCGTACATGGTCGGCAGGATGCCCAGCACGCGCAGGCCGTGGTTGATGCGGCGCTGCGCCTTGGTGACGCTGCGCATCAGCAACTCGATGCCGAGCATCGCCAGCGTCTCGGTCTGACAGGGGATCAGCACGCTGTGCGCGGCGGCCAGCGCGTTGACCGTCAGCCGGCCGAGGTTCGGCGGGGTGTCGATCACGATGAAATCGAAGGTCTTCGCCACGCTGTCCAGGCAGCCCTTCAGCACGTGGTCGGCCCCCATCTCCGAGGCCAGTTCGACCTCCATCTCCGACAGCGTGATGCTGGAGGGGGCGACGTACAGGCCGGAATGGTCGACCTGCACCAGCACGTCGTCGAGCGCGCATTCGTCGCGCAACGCGTAGTAGAGCGTCCGCTTCTCGGCCTCCAGATGCTTGACCGGGATGCCCAGGTGGACGGACGCGTTGGCCTGCGGGTCGGCGTCGACCAGCAGCGTGCGGTAGCCGGCCTTGGCCAGCAGGCTGGCGAGGTTGACCGCGCTGGTGGTCTTGCCCACGCCGCCCTTCTGGTTGGCGACCGTGACGATGAAGGCCGGGCCGCTCACGCCGGTGGACGCCGCGATGTCTTTGACCAGCAGCGCCGACACCGCCTGCGGGATGCGCTCCGCGCCACGTTCCCAGGCGCTGATCTTCTGCTTGTCGTACTTGCGCCGCAGGCGTTCGTTGAGCCAGGCGGCGAACTCGCTCTGGTTCTGCCCAAGGCTCTCGCGGAAAGCGCGCATGTTGTCGCCGAGCACGGTCCCTCTCTTTCCCGATGGCGGCCACCCTAACCCCTATTGGAGTACAGGTAGGGCCTACTCCCGTCAAGAGAATGCGGTGGAAGGGTGGGTACCGTCTACCGACTCCTACCGTCGCGCCGTATCCTTACTTGCCTTCGAACGTCACGTCGCCGATCAGCCCGTTGGTCAGCGACCCCAGCGCCGACTTGAAGGTCGGCCAGTGGGTGCGACTCGCGGTGTCGGCCACCGCGGCGCTGCCCGCCCGCAGCACCAGCCGCCGCACGCCCTGCGGCGCGTCCTCGACGCGGACGGGCTCCAGCGCCGCCAGCAGCGGGGCCGGCACCTTGCCCTTCAGCGCGTGCAGCGCCGCCGCCCACAGCGCGTTCACGTCGTCCGCGTCCGGCAGCGGGCCAGGGCCGGGGTCGGGGGCGTCCGCGGCGGGGGCGAGGTGCTCCACCTTGCCGGAGCGGCGCGCGCGGCGGCCGGCGCTGTGGCGTTCGCGCTCCAGGAAGGTCTCGGCCGCCTCGTCTTCGTCCTTGGGGGCGAACTCCAGCGTCACCGCCTCCACCTTGCGGCCACGGCGCTTCATGCGCTCCTCCGGCATGGCGACACGGAAGGGGGCGAGCTGGTTCACCTCGGCGATGGCCCGGTCGATGGTGCGGGTGCGCAGGATGCCGAAATCCTTGTACGCCCCCTCCGGCACGTTCAACAGCTTGCGCAGCGTGTCGATGTCCAGTTCCAGCGCCGGGTAGTCCATCTGGTAGCGCTGCATGCCGATCTCATAGAGCTTCAGCGCGTAGGTGCTGGTCACCTTCACCATGGCCGGGCCGGACAGCTTGGCCCACAGTTGCGAGGTGCGCTGGATCTCCAGAAAGGCGTCGGTGAACTGGAAATGGATGTCGGCGGCGTCGCTGTCCTCCTCCTCCTCCGGTCGGACGTAGCTGGAGAGGATGCGCAACTCTGCCCGCGACCGCCGGCCACGGAACGGACCGATCACCACCAGGCTGGAATCGAAGATCTCTTTCAGCGCGTCGAAGATTCGCTCGTTGCCCTTGTGGTTGCCGCGCACCACGCGCTTCGGCAGCCGGTAGAGCTTGTTGGCGAAGTTCTGGCTGCCGGCCAGGTGGATCATGAAGTTCAGCATCTTCTGCGCCGGCAGCGACAGCCGCGCGCCGTTCGCCGGGTAGCTGTAGACCGCCTCCGCCGCCTTGATGAGGTGCTTGTAGCCCTCGCGCTCGAAGGTGGCGCTGGCGACCCGCGCGGTGAGGCCGAGCGCCGCCTCCCCCGACGTCGCCGGCAGCGATGGCGGGGCGACGCCATCCGGCGCGGCGTCGATGATCGACACCTCGCGCACCTCGTCGGGGGCAAGCACGACGATGTTGCCGGAGGACTCGCCATCCGTGACCTCTGAAGCCTTCTTGCGCCGCCCACCCGGCATCAGCCACCCTCCGCCTCGTTCGTGCGAGGCTAAATCAATCCTTACACCGAAAACAAGTAAGGAAAGGGTTTGGTGCCACGGGGCTGCGCGTCCTTACCTCCTGGGGGCTCGGCCTTACGCCCTGGGGCGTGGGGATTCCGCCCCCGTCCGGTAAGCGAACCGCCCCCGGCGTGTAAGGAAGATTCGCTGCGACTCGTTGGACTCCCGCGGTTTTGCGGAGGATGAATCCTTTTAAAGCTGGAACAGACTCAAAACCGGGGTTTTTGAGAGAGTCTTTCGGACTTTGGTGAGTCGTTCGGCGACTCGACGAACGCGTTATCCTTACCGCTTGGGGGCTGCAAAGCGTCGGCACCGGTCTCGCCTCCTAACCTCCCTCCCCCGCGAAGTGGGGGAGGGCTGGGATGAGGGCCGTACAGGCACCTTTCCGACCCCCGATCCTTACCGCTTGGGGGCGTCAAGGCGCCCACACTGCCCCCAAACGGTAAGGAAACCCGGCCACGGCGAATCACCCCGCCCGAATCGCCCCCAGGCGGTAAGGATTCATCCACCCCCAAGCCGTAAGGATGCCCATCCCGCAACGGCTGCAGCGCCCCCAGGCGGTAAGGATAGGCATTTCCCCCAAGCGGTAAGGATGGCCATCGGCACCTCCCACGCCATATCATCCCCATCCTTACCTGAGGCCTTGCGATGACCGGTCCGCACCTCGTCTACGTTGCCGATCCCATGTGCTCGTGGTGCTGGGGCTTCTCGCCTGTCGTTTCGGCGATCCGCGCCCGTTTCGGCGAGTCGTTGCCGATCCGCCCGATGATGGGCGGCCTGCGCCCGCAGACCACCAAGCCGATGGACGCCTCCGCCAAGCGGACCATCCGCACCCATTGGGAACACGTGCACGAGGCCACCGGCCAGCCCTTCGACTGGGCGTTCTTCGACCGCGAGGGCTTCGTCTACGACACCGACCCCGCGGCCCGCGCCGTCGTGATCGTCCGCCGGAGCGGACATGGGCCAGCACTGGACATGCTGCGCGCGGTGCAGACCGCGTTCTATGCGGAGAATCGTGACGTCACCGATACCGCCGTGCTGGCCGACCTCGCCGCGGCGCACGGCGTCGACCGCGACGGTTTCCTCGCCGCCTTCGAATCGGAGGAGGCAAAGCAGGAGACGTGGCGCGACTACGGCATCAGTCATCAGGCGGGGATCACCGGCTTCCCGACGCTGCTGGCCGGCGAAGGGGGCGGCGCGCCCTACGCCCCGGTCACCCGCGGTTACCAGCCAACGGACGCGATCATTCCGGCGCTGGAGCGCTGGTGGACGGCCGTTGCGGGATGACGAGCGTCACGGTGGTGCCGCCGTCCGGCCCGGACTCCACGGTGAAGGAGCCGGCGAGCGGCCCGGTCGCCGCGTTGTAGGCGATGGTCAGCCCGAGGCCCTTGTGGCCGCGCCCGCGCGCGGTGGTGAAGAACGGGTCGGTGAGCCGCGGCAGGTCGCCCGCCGCCACGCCGGCGCCGCGGTCACGCACGGTGAGGCGGTAGGCCGGGCGGCCGTCCAGCCGGTCCGGCTCAAGCGCCAGTTCCACCGGCCCGCCGCCGGGCGGGTAGGCGTGCGCGGCGGCGTTGGCCAGCAGCTCGGCCAGCACCCGGTGCAGTGCTGCGCGGTGGCCGCGCCAGGGCGACGGCTCGCCGGCGACGGTCACGCTCAGGGCCTGTTCCGGACGTTGCGCCGTGAACAGCCAGCAGCCCTCCTCGACCGCCGCGCGCAGGTCGGTGGACGTCATGGCCTCGGCGTGGTGGTCGGCGGCGAGCGCGTGAAAGGTCTGGGTCAGCTCCACCACGCGGGCGAGGTTGTCGGCGATCAGTTCCACCGGCTCGCGCAGCTCGGCCGCCGTGGGGGCCGGCGCCTTGGCCAGCCAGCCCTGCACAGCGCTCGCCATCGACACGCAGATGCCAAGCGGCGTGTTCATCTCGTGCGCCAACCCGGTGACCGCCTGGGTGATGGTGCGCTGGCGGCGCAGGTCCGCCTCCGCCGCACGCACGCGCGCCTCCAGCTCAGCCCGCGCCAGCCGACGCGAGGTGTCGCGCATCTTGGCGCTCAACTCGGCCAGCAGCTTGCGCAGCAGGGCGGGGGAGGGGGCGATCAGCGCCCAGAAGGCGTCGTGCTGCATGGTGAAGTAGCGGCACGCCGTGGCGGCGACGATGGTCGCCGAGCGTTGCTCGCCGTCCAGCAGCCCCATCTCGCCGAAGCAGTCGCCGGCCGCAAGCGTGGCGATGGCCACGTCGGTCCCCCCCTGCTCGGCGCGCGACACCCGCGCGGTGCCCTCGAGCAGCGCGAACATGGCGTCCGCGCGGTCGCCTTCGCGGATCAGCAGGGTGCCGGCGGGCACCTCGTGCACCGAACCGTGCGCAGCGATGGCGTCGTGCTCCGCTGCGGTCAGGCCGGCGAACAGCGGGACGCTGGCCAGGAGGCTTCCGGAAGACGGCATGCGGCACCTTACCTAAGGGTAAAGGCGCCACTCTAGCAAAACTGGAGGTCTTCGACAGGTCTTCCGGCGGTCATACGGCCGGCACATGGACGCTTCCATGAGCGGCCGGCCGTATGCCCCTCTCGCACATTGCTGTGCAATGTGCTGCCGGGTTTGAACCAAAGGCGCTTGATGGAAGCCATCAAGCGCCTTTGGTATCAGACGACGACGGTTGCGGGCTGGGGGCCATTGCTTTTGCCGACGGCGGCTTGGCGGTAGGCCTTCAGCTGCTGCTCGTCGGGGAAGCGGCGCTCGATCTCGCCGGTGCGGGCGCTGCGGAATTCCATGACGAAGACGCCGGCCTCCGAATCAAAGCGGCTGCGCGGGTTGAACACCACGACGGGGGGCTTTTGGACCTCGGCCTGCGGAGCGGGGGCGGGCACACTGGCGGCGGACGCGGCCGGGCTGTCCGAACGCTTGCTGGCCTCGGTGGCGTGGGTGGTCGCGGGCGCGTAGCTCGTGGCGGCGATCATCATGGCGGCACCTGTGCCCTGCGGTGGCACGACAATTCTTCATGGTGGAATCGCTGAAAAGAAGAGTCAAATTAAATCTATCGCGCGGTCCGTCCACACTTTCGGAATGTCAAGCGCCATCGCGCGAGCTTCCGACAAGGTCTGCTATTTTTAGGGTGAAGCCGGCATTGCCTAGGCACATAAGTAAAAGATGGTTTACAATAACGCTGAAGCGCGCAACTTTTGTGATAGGCGGCCGGTCATAGCCGGACGGAGAACGCATGCGTCTGCAGATGAAAGTCACGTTGGCCATGCTGCTCGCCGTGGCCTTGATCACTTTCACGAACGCCGCCGTGCTGTGGTACGCGATCTACCCCAGTTATCTGGCGTTGGAGGAGGACGAGGCGGAGCGCAACATCGCGCGCGTGCACTCCGTGCTGGACGAGGACGTGGCGACACTGGCGCGCACCGTGACGGACTGGGCGGCCTGGGACGACACCTACCTGTTCGTCGGCGGCCGCAAGCCCGCCTTCGTACAGGACAACCTCACCGCGACGGCTCTGGCGAACCTGTCGGTCAACCTGCTGTATGCCGAGGACACAGCGCGCCGGCCCGTTCTCACCACCAGCTTCGACCGCGCGGAGGGCACCGTCGATACCGCCGCGCTGGACGGCGTCGGGACCTTTGCCACAGCGGCGCGCCCGCTCATCGAGCGGGCCTGGGGGGCGGGGGAGGCAAGCGGGCTGGTGCTGGCGGACGGCCGGCTGTTCATGGCCGCCGCCCGCGGTATCCAGCCCAGCGACCGCGGCGCCCCGGCCAACGGCGTCCTGGTGTTCGCGCGCGCCGTCGACGACGAGGTCGCGGAATCGCTGCGCCGCCGGGTCCGGCTGCCGATCGCGTTCGGCGCGCCGTTGCCGGCCGGAGCGCCAGCCGAGGATATGGCGCTGACGAGGACCGGCGACACCATCATCGCGGCGTCGGTGCTGCGCGACGTCGACCGGAGCCCGCTCCTGACCTTCCACGCCGAGATGCCGCGCAGCATCGAACTGCTGGGCAGCCGGACGTTGCTGGTGGCGGCGCTGTCGCTGGTGTTGTCGGCGGTGCTGATCCTGTTCCTGCTGTGGGTGGCGCTGCGGCGGATTATCGTTCGCCCGATCCAGGACCTGACGGTGCGCCTCGCCCCGGTCGGGCACGCCGGCCCGGCGGGGACCGACGAGATTGGCGCCTTGGCCGCCGCGCTGGCGCGTCACGTCGAACTGCAGCGCGCCCTGGTCGAGGCCGATGCCGCCCGCCGTGTGGCCGAGGAGGCCAACCGCACCAAATCGATGTTCCTGGCGCAGATGAGCCATGAGCTGCGCACCCCGCTGCACGCCGTCCTTGGGTTCGCCGAGATCATGGAACAGCAGCTGCTCGGCCCGCTCAGCGATCCTTACCGCGACAGCGCCAGCCGCATCCGCACGAGCGGCACGCATCTGCTGAACCTCATCAACGACATCCTCGACCTGTCGAGGGTAGAGGCCGGCGAGTTCAAGGTGGTGGCGGAGCCGGTCGATGTGGCCGCCGTGCTGGAGGAGAGCGTCCAGCTCGCCCGTGAACTGCCGGGGAGTGGTGCGTTGACCCTCGATACCGCGATCCCCATCGGGCTGCCTTGGCTGACCGCCGACACCCGGCGGCTGCGGCAGGTGGTGTTGAACCTGCTGTCGAACGCTGTGAAGTTCACGCCGGAGGGAGGCCGGGTGACGTTGCGCGCCATGGCCGACTCCACGGGGTTGGCTGTGTCGGTGCAGGACACCGGCGTCGGCATCGCGCCCGAGCACCTGGAGACCGTGCTGCGCCCCTTCGGGCAGATCGACAACAGCCAGACGCGCAAGCACGACGGCGCCGGCCTGGGCCTGCCGCTGGCCCGGGAGTTCACCCGGCTGATGGGCGGCACGCTGAGCATCGCCAGCACCCCGGGCACCGGCACCACGGTGACCGTCGCCTTCCCGCGCGACCGGTTGCTGGTGGAGCGGAAGTCGGCGTGACGTTCCCGTAAGCCCCTCCCCCTCGCAGGGGAGGGGCCAAAGTCATCCCACCGGCCGGTGCAGCACGTAGCCGCCATCGTGCAGGGCGAGCCAGCCGTCCTCGCCGGTGGCTGCGGCCATGATCGAGCGCAGCATGCACAGGTACGTGTTGACCGTCTTCGACGGCGGCGGGTCATCGCCATAGAGCGCCAAGGCGATGCGCGGCAGCGGCACCGGGTGGCGCGCGGCGGCGACGATGCCCAGCACCTTGGCGCAGTTCGGGCTGACCTTCAGCGGCTTGCCGTCGACCAGCGGGTCGCTGCCGTCGCGGCCGATCTCCAGCCGGCCGCAGCACACCCGCGTGCGCAGCGGAGGCGCCGCGCGGCGGCGGATGGCGGCAATGCGCGCCGCCAACTCGCGCGGATGCAGTGGGAAGGCCTGGGCGTCGTCGCAGCCGTGCGCCAGGGCGGCGGCAATGGCGTCGACGTCGCGCCCGTCCAGAGCCGCGATCAGCGGCCCGTCGTAGCCGGCGCCGCGCACCCGCCGCGCCGCGGCCGGCGCCTGCCCGTCCCATCCGAGCAGAAAGGCGGCGACGGGGACCGCCGCCGCCTCGTCGGGCGACATGTCGAGGAGTTCGAACGCTCCGGTCCGCACCGCCTCCAACCGGCGGCGCGGCAACCCGAAGACGCCGAGGCTCAGAACTCCTTCCATTCCTCGTCCTCCGCGACGGCGGCGTGCTTGAGCACCGCCTTCGCCGTGGACGCGTGCGCCGCCGGCTTGGCCGTCTGGTGCGGCTGCGGCCGTTTCGCCGCCGGCTTCGCCGAGGCCGGCTTGGCGGCGAGCGGCGGTGCCCGGTGGGCCGGCGGCGGGGCGGCGGCCATGGTGCGGCGATCGAGCTTGAAGAAGCCGACCAGCCCCTTGAGGTCGGAGGCTTGCCCGGCCATCGCCTGGGCGGCGGCGGTGGTCTCCTCGACCAGCGCGGCGTTCTTCTGCGTCATCTCGTCCATCGAGGCGACGGTGGCGTTGATCTCGTCCAGCGCGGTGGCCTGCTCACTCGACGCCGAGGCCATCTCGGAGATCAGCGCCGCCACCTCGTGCACGCCCTTGACGATGCCGCCGAGCGCGTCGCCGGCTTTGGCCACCAGCTCGACACCGTCCTTGACCTGCCCGTCGCTGTCGAGGATCAGCGACTTGATTTCCTTCGACGCCTGGGCGGAACGCTGGGCGAGGTTGCGCACCTCCTGCGCCACCACGGCGAAGCCGCGGCCGGCGTCGCCGGCCCGGGCCGCCTCCACCGCCGCGTTGAGGGCCAGCAGGTTGGTCTGGAAGGCGATCTCGTCGATCACCCCGATGATGTCGGTGATCGAGTGCGACGCCGTCTCGATCCGCTTCATCGCCTGGATGGCCGAGCCGGCAACGGCGCCGCCGCCCTCCGCCGCCTGCCGGGCGTCGTGCGCCATGCGGTTGGCGCGCTGCGCGTTGTCGGCGTTGGAGCGCACGGTGGCGCCCAGCTCCTCCATGCTCGCCGCCGTCTCCTCCAGGCTCGAGGCCTGCTGCTCGGTGCGCTCGGCCAGGTCGGTGCTGCCGGTGGAGACCTCGGCGGCGGCGCTGGCGATGGCGTCGGCGGCGGTGGTGATCTGGCCGACGATCTCCGCCAGCTTCTCCGAGGTGGCGTTGACGTCGGTCTTCAGCTTCTGGAAAGCGCCCTGGTAGTCGCGCTCGACCCGCCGGGTCAGATCCCCCTCGGCCAGCGCGCCCATGACGCCGGCGAGGTCGGCGATGACGCCTTCGACGGTGTCGGTCAGGCGGTTGATGCCCTCCGACATGGTCTTGTAGAAGCCATCCTTGCCGGCGAGTTCGAGTCGCCGCGACAGGTCGCCCTTGGAAACGCCGTCGATGAGCGCGGCGATCTCCTCGCCGATAGCCTTTTCGCGCAGCCGCTGCGCTTCAGCGGCCTCCCGTTCGGCCTCCAGCCGCGCGCGCTCGGCCTCGTCCATGCGCGTCTTCTCGAGGGCGTTGTCCTTGAAGACCTGCACGGCCTTGGCCATGGCGCCGATCTCGTCCTGGTTGCCGAGCGCCGGGATGGCGACGGCGAGGTCGCCGCCGGCCAGCGCGGTCATCGAGCCGGTCATCGCGGTGACCGGGCGGACGATGGAGCGAGCCACCAGCCACGCCAGCAGCAGCCCCAGCGCCACCGCGCCGCCGCCCAGCGTCAGGGAGGCCGACTGCGTCTGCGCCATGTCGCTCTTGCTGTCCTTCAGGATCTCGTCGCGCGCCTTGCTCTGCGCATCGACCACCTTGTCGGTCAGTTCGGCGAACTCCGCGCCTTCCTTGGCCATGGTGCCGAAGGCGAGTCCCTGGATCTCCAGCGACGCCTTGGTGACGGCCGTGAAGGCGTCGACGTAGTCGTCGGAGATGCGGTCGGCGTCCTGGGCCAGCCGCTTGCGTTCGGGGTTCTTCAGGCGTTCGGACAGCGGCTTGATGATGGCTTCGAACTCGGCGTTGCGCGCCTTGACCTCATCGACGAACTTCTGCTCGGGGTTGGCGAGGAAGCGCTGGCCGCTGATGCGCAGCAGCAACAGCTTCTCCTGCGCCCGCCCGGCCAGGGCCGCCGCTTCCATGTCGCCGTCGGCCATGGCCGAGGCGATGATCTTCGTCAGGTTCTCGCGCGCCCGGGTGCCCAGCGGATTCATCCGCTCCTCGACCAGTCGGTCGCGCTGGTGGCGTGCCTCCACCAGCTTGCCGAAGTTGGCGCCGTAGGCTTCGAACAGCGCGGTCATGCGCTCCAGACCGCGGCGGCGCTCGGCGTTGCTGGTGGCATCGACCGCAGTGCGCAAGGCGGCGCGCAGTTTGCTCTGCACCTCCTGCACCTGCTGCGCCGCCGCGGGGTCACCGGACAGCGAATACACCACGACGTTTCGCCGCATCTGCCCGACGTCCACCGCAATGTCGAGGACACGTGCCGAGTTGTCGGCGATCGAGGCGTAGCGGTCGAACCCTTCCTCGGCAGCGCCGAGCGAGCGGTAGCCAACGGCCACGATGGCGCCCAGCAGCGCCAGGATCACCAGGAAACCGAAATAGACGCGGGTTCCGACCCGGAAGCGACTGGCGAAGCTGCTGTTCATTGGGGGACCTCGGGATCTTATGCGATCGTGTGCAAATGAAAATGCCCGCCGGAGCCCGGCCGCGGAAGATGAGACACAAGACTCCGCGTTCAGGCTGGCTCACACCCGATAACCACACTCCTTATGAAGCAAACTCCCTTAACAATATATGACCATCCGACCAAAAGGAGTATTCCTCCGTATTACGGATATCTCGCGGCCCGTCCGAAGCGAAAGGCGGAGGGGGGTCCGTCTTCAGTGAGGTCGACGTTGCGGAACGGGGCGCTCCTCGTCCGTGTTGCCCGTCCGCCACAACGGGTATCCACATATGTATTGCTGTATTTTGTGGCATATTGACGTGAATTTAGGCGAACGTCTAGCTTGAGCGCTGGGCGAAGCCGCCTTTTCGAAAGCCATAATGCACGGTACTTGGTTGTGAATCTCCAGTCCTGTCCGGCGGACCGGCCATGAAGCGGTTCGGCGTGTTCCTACGCAAGATGCGGGGTGGCGGCGCCGACCGGCCACCGGCGCGCCCACCCCTGCGCGACGTCGTCTGGTCCTGGGTCGGCAGCAGCGTCGGCATCGGGGCGGTCACCGGCCTGTCGCTGCTGAGCAAGCTGCCGCTGCTGATCGCGCCGTTGGGGGCGACCTGCGTGCTGATCTTCGCGGTGTCGGACAGCCCGCTGGCGCAGCCGCGCAGCGTGGTCGGCGGCTATCTGGTCTCGGCGGTGGTCAGCGTCCTGGCGTTGCTGTGGTTGGGCAGCGCGCCGTGGGTGGTGGCGTGCTCGGTCGGGACGGCGATTGCGCTGATGCAGGTCACGCGGACGCTGCACGCGCCGGCAGGCGCCATCCCGCTGCTGGCGCCCGGCTTCGCTCCGGACGGCGCTCCGCTGGTGGCGACGGTGCTGGCGGGGGCGCTTACCCTGACGTTGATCGGGCTGCTGGTGAACAACCTGCGACGCGACCGCTCCTACCCGAGGTACTGGCTGTAACACCGATCCTAAAGGGACGCTGGCAAGCCTGCCGGCAGCCCCTTTTGGAAGCTGGGGTGACGGGGTCGTGCGCTCCAAGAAGAGCCCGTTCAAGGGGCGACAGTTCACGGCCGAGGTGATCCTGTGGGCGGTGCGCTGGTACCTGCAGTTCCCGATCAGCTACTGCGATCTGGAACGCATGCTGGCCGACCGCGGCGTGGTGGTCGATCACACCACGCTCCACCGCTGGATCCAGGCCTACGCCCTGGAACTGGACAAGCGCACCATCTGCGGATGACCGACCACAGGCTCCTGGCGGGTGGATGAGACCTACGTCAAGGTGAAGGGGCGGTGGATGTGCCCGTACCGCGCCGTTGATGCGCGTGGGCAGACGATCGACTTCCCGCCCACCGCCAGACTTTGCAACGGAACCTAGGAACCTCCCGCACCGGGGGGCCTTAGGAATCACACACCGTACCGAAAGGGAATCCTACAAGCCGGATCTTAAGCGATTGCCCAGCGCCCGAACCACGAGAGCGACGCGGATTCAAAATCCTACAAAAGGATCTTGTTCCTAGATCGATAGTGTGTTCCCATATAGGGGGCTAGCCGGGGGTCGTGATGCGTGGGGAAGTGGGGCTGTCTGACCGGGAACGGACGCTCGAGCTGATCGCTTTGGAAATTGAGCAGGTGTCCGCCGACCGCCGGGCCACGTGTTGGGCAGCCCTGCGGTCTGCGGCGACAGAGCTCAGGATTTCGCTTCGCGAACAGCGCGCAGGATCTCGGCCAGGCGATCGTCCGGCACCTGCTTCAGTTCCGCCTCGATTCGAGACCTGATGGGTTCGGGGGTTGGATCGTCCGTCAACCCCTTCAAATAGGCGGCTCTGACGTTCAGTGCGTCGGCGATCTCGACCACGAATCGCGGGTGCTTGGTCAGGCCCCGCTCAATCTTGTCGATGGTCTGTTGACTCGTGCCAACCCGTCCGGCGAGCTCCGCCTGGGACAGGTTGGCCTTCTCGCGCACAGCGCGGAGACGTTGTCCAACGATGGTCATGAGAATCAAACCTAACACCTTTTTGTGTAACGTTCAACGCGATTAAGTGTTAACGGCTTGGTGCCGAATTTCACCTCCGATACGCCTAAACCGGAACGCCGCAACGATCCCGAAGGCTCCCGGCGGCTGGTCGTGACGGCTCAATCGCAGGATCAACATTCCTGCGAGGCCCTGCATGCCCTACCCGTTTTCTGGAGCCGCGACGCCGATCGGTGCCGACGACGTTCTCCGCGTCGCCGAGTCCCTCGGCGTCGAACCGGCCGTGGTCCGCGCTGTCGATACCGTCGAGACCGGTGGCGTCGGCGGCTTCCTTTCCGACGGCTCCGGCCGCCCGCGCATCCTGGTCGAGGCGCATCTCTTCTCGGCTACCACCGGGCGGCGCTGGGACGCGTCGCACCCCGGCATTTCCGCGCCCACCTGGAACCGCGCCCTCTACCGCGGCGGAGCGGCTGAATACCTGCGGCTTGCCGAGGCCGTGGACTTGGATCGCGAGGCCGCCCTGAAGGCGGCGAGCTGGGGGCGCTTCCAGATCCTCGGCGGCAACCACCGGATGGTGGGCTTCGATGGCGTCGAGGGGTTCGTCGTCGCCATGGCGGACGATGAGGGCAACCACCTCGAGGCCTTCGCCGAATTCTGCCGTGCGGCGCGTCTGGTGAACGCCTTGCGCGACCGCGATTGGGAGACGTTTGCACGTCGTTACAACGGCCCGCAATACGCCAGGAACCGCTATCATCTCCGCCTTGCCGCAGCCTACGCCGACGCGGTCGGCAGGGACGCGGCGCCCGGTAACCTGCTCCGCCTGGGCTCGGCGGGACCGGCGGTGAGGAGGCTGCAGGCCACGCTCAACCTGCGGGGCGCCGGCCTTCTGGAGGACGGCGCGTTCGGCCGCGTCACGGAACTGGCCGTCATGCGCTTCCAGGATGCCCACGGCCTGCTGGCCGACGGAATCGTGGGGCCGGTCACCGCTGCGGCGCTGGGATTGCCTCCCGCCCACGGCATGGCTTAGGAGGACCCCGTCATGTTCTCCTTTCTCCTGTCCTTGTTGCCGCTGATCCCGGATCTGGTCGGGATGGCGGACGACAAGTTGGGCAAAGTGGCCGAACGCTTCGTGCCGGCGGCCCAAGCCCTTACCGGCCAGAGCGAACCGGACGGCATCGCGGCCGCGCTGAAGGCTGATCCCGCACTCCTCCTCCAGGTGCAGAAGCTGGCGACCAGCGCCATGCTCGCCGTCGAGCGGGACGAGGTCGAACGGCTGCGCATCATCAACGCGACCATGCAGAACGAGGCCAACAGCAAGGACCCGTTCGTCCGGCGCATGCGCCCGGCGTTCGGCTATCTCATCGCGCTGGTGATCCTGCTGCAGACGCTGATCATCGCGTATGTGGCGGTCATGCACCCGTCCGATCTGGCGGCGACCATCACGGCGATGTCGCAGATGTCCTCGATCCTGTTGCCGGCCCTGGCGGTGCTCGGCGTCTACGTCTACCGGCGCAGCGACGAAAAGGGCGGCGTGCCGGGCCCGTTTGGCACGCTGGCCGGCGTGCTGGGCAAGCGCAAGCCGGACGCTAGGTAGGATCGGTGTCCCGGCGGCCACGATGGGTTAACAACAAAAAGTGTAGACGGTTGTGGCCGTCCGAGGTACTGTGTTCGCCATGTCGTGAACGGTAGGTGCGAACATGTCCACTGCGTCAAGGGTAACGGTACAGGGCGCCGCCGGTGGCTTGGTGATGATGCGCTGCCAGCGGCGCTCGGTAACGCTGACCGAGTCCGGTTGCGCGGCCAGTTGGGAGGCCGCGCGCAAGAAGCGTCCGGAGCCTTGGGAAGGGCGCTGGCATTGCCGTTCCTGTGCGCTGGGGGCGGAGAAGGCCGGAAAACCCCTTCCCCAGACGGCCGTCGCCGCCGACGCGCTGTCGTGCTTGTGCCCACGCTGCTTCCGCCCCGCCTCGCGCCTGATCAACGGGCATCTCTGCGTGTCCTGCTACAACCGCGACCGGGAGGTGGCGCGTGGCCGCAACGCCAAAGGCGGCGTACCGCGCTTGACGGCGAAGCTGCACAATTTGACAATATTGGTTGTTGAAGAGGGTGCCGTCCGGCGTGAAACCCTCGACCGCGTCACCGGATCGCAGGAGGCAATGATCATGCTGGCCAAGCGCGCCCGCCGGCCCATGGCATTCGGCCGCCCGATCCATCCCATCGTTCCGGTCGCCTTGACCCCACTGTCAGAGGCCATGCAGCTGGAGTTGCCGTTATGACCGCCGGGACGATCTGGACGCTGACGGAGCACGTCTGCCGCCACTGCAACATTGGACGGATCCTGGTGCGGAACGCCGTGCACCGGTGCAGCGTCTGCGGGGAGTCGGTCACTGGCGGCATCGAGACGCTGTGCGGCTGCGGCATCGGCGGCAGGAAGCGGGTCTTCCAATGCCAGCCCAACCCGCTGCCGATGCCGAGCAATCCGGCCGAGTTCGTCATCATGTTCATCGGCGGCGACCAGCCGCCGCCGGGTTCCTCCGCCGACGCCCCGGCACCGCGTTGCACCGGCACCGCGAACCTTTTCTGACGCGGTCAACCACGCGCCGGCCGCGCCGTCACCCCAAAGGCGCTGCCGGCGCGAGCCCTCCTCCCGCAGTCATCGACAGCAGCATCCCGGCCTTCTTCAGCCGCCCGCGCACGTCGGTTCAGCAATGTGCAGGTCGTAACGGCAAGCTGCCGGAATGAAACACCGCGGTTTACCGGCATAATCACGCTCATACAGCCCCTTTCTGCGGGAAAAGTTCTTAGAGTTTCATGCGTTTAACCTGGAGCATACCCTGCGTGCTTGAGGTGGTTCCAGTATTCATCGAGTGTGTAGAGGTCGCAGATTGAGCCAACGGCTTTCCACAGCTCGTCGATGATCCAGGCGCCGATGCGAGCCGATCAGAAGGTCGGCATGCGGGGCCAGCTTGCCGCCGCCGCGCGGGCGCCCCTGCCGGGCCGGTTCCAGCGAGCCCGTCGCCGCCATCCGCTGGGCAAGCCGGATGCTCGTGCTCGCGCTCACATCGAACCGGCGCGCCGCCGCCCGACGCGAACCGCCTTGCTCGATCTCACCATAAATCCGAACCCGAAGGTCCGACGAATTGCTGCGACCCATGATCCACCTCCAACGACGGTGAATCACGCGAGACGACCAAGCGCAGCCCTCGATTCCGATTTCAGGCGAGATGCTCTATGCACCTGAAACGAGTGTCCGCCGCACACCGGGCAGGAACTGAACGCGGCGGTGGAGCGCACCGTGATCTGAGCGGCGAGGCCGGCGTCCGCCGTGTCGACGACCACGAAGCCGGGCGGCACACACCCCGTGCAGTGAAGCGACTGAGCCATGACGCTGATTCCTCTGGTGAAACCAGAGCCAGCAACAGTCCAGCACCATCAAAACTGCAACAGAGCCCTTATCCCATGCTTATTCACAGACCCACACGGTAAGGCTGCCGCGCTAGCGCAGGGCGATGTCGTACTCGGCCCAACTGACCACTTTGCGCTTTGGCCGGGGGATGTGATGGCGACGAGCGGTATTGGCCTTGTGCGGCATGGCGGGCGACCGGAACGGAGGCGTGGCCCCGACCACCCATCCATCCATGCAACACGATGGCGCGCGCTGAGCCTCAGACTCAAGACGATCCGCAACTACCATTATTTGCAACGGAACCCCTTGGGCTACGCCCCGCCGAGCGCCGCCGCCGCGGCCTTGCGGTCGGGGTGGATGGCGAAGATCGCCGTGAAGCCGCTGATGTCGAACACCTCCTGCACGTGCGGTCGGAGACCGGCGAGCAGGAGGGCGGCGTTCCGGCCCTTGGCCTGCTTGGCGCCTTTCAGCAGGACACGAAGCCCGGCGCTGCTGACGTAGTCGAGTCCGGCAAGGTCGAGCACCACGGCCGGATGCCCGTCCAGCACCATGGTCAGCCGGCTTTCCAGCTGCTGGGCCGTGCTGCTGTCCAGCCGGCCGGCGATGCTCAGCACGGCAGCGTCGCCACTCTTCGATTCGCTGATCTCCATGGTCTTCCCACGCAACTTCCGGCCGTTCCCCTCCCTAATAGCGGAAACCGGCCCCAGGAGTCCGCGACAAATGCAGGTTGTCCCGTCGAGCGCCCACCCGGCGCCCCCCAGCTTCCGCTGGCGGTGCGGATGGCGACATCGATATTGTACGCGTGCATGACTGCTGCGTACCGTCCGGACGCGCCGTGAGACGCTTCCGGGCGTCGACGACCCATACGAGAAGGACATCCACCCTGCGTTCTCCCCTGCGTTGGCTTTCCCTCCGCCTCCCCGCGTCGCCGCCGGCCCCCGCCCGCATTCGCCCGACCAATCTCGTCTATGGAGTGGACGACCGTCCGCCGCTGCCGGCGGTGCTGGTGCTGGCGATCCAGCATGTGACGCTGGTCCTGGCGCTCCAGGTCTACGTGCTGATCGTCGCGCAGGAGATGGGGCTCGACACCGCCGGGACGCGGGCGCTCGTCGCCACCAGCGTGCTCGTCTACGGCGTCGGCACGATCCTGCAGACGCTACGGCCGCCGCTGGGTGCCGGGCTGCTGCTGGTTCACATGCCCGACCCGCTGATGATCGTCTCCTACGCCGGCATCGCCAAGGCGGCCGGGGCGGCGGCGGCGGGCGGCGCGCTGGTGCTGGCGTCGCTGCTCCAGCTCGCCCTGTCGCGGGTGGTCTCCCATCTGCGCGCGCTGTTCCCGCCGGAAGTGCTCGGCGTCATGGTCTGCATGCTGGGCATTTCCATGGTCGGCGGCGGCGTGCACCGTCTGCTCGGACTGTCGCCTGGCGCCGGAGCCGTCGACGCGACCGCGTCCGTCATCGGCTTGCTGACACTGGGCAGCATCGTCGCGGTGGCGGTCTGGTCGAGGGGATCGCTGCGCCTGTTCGCGCTGATCATCGGCCTGCTGGTCGGCGGTGCCGCAAGCCTCGCCGCCGGGGCGCTGGACACGGGCGGGGCGGGGGCGGCGGTCGGCTGGTTCGCCCTGCCGCCGCTGCGGTTGCCCAGCTTCGATTTCCCGCCGACCGCCTTTCTGCCGCTCGGCCTGGGGGTCATCCTGGCGGCGCTCGACACCGTGGGCAGCGTGGTGGTGATGGAACGGATGGACGACGCCGGCTGGCGCCGCAGCAACATGCGCGTGGTCGGCGGCGCGGTTTGGGTCAACGGCGCCACCAACCTGCTGGGCGGCCTGATCGGCGGCTTCGGCACCGGAACCTCGTCCGCCAACATCGGCCTGTGCAGCGCCACCGGCGCGACCGCGCGGGTGATCGGCGTCGCCGCCGGGGCGATGCTGGTCGTCGGGTCGTGCTTCCCGCCGCTGATCGCCGTCATCACCATGATTCCCGAGCCCGTGAAGGGCGCCATTTCGCTGTACGCCGCCGCCTATCTGGTGACCTCCGGCATGGAGCTGATCCTGTCGCGCATGCTCGACGCCCGCCGCACCTTCATGGTCGGGCTGTCGATCGCCGCGGGCATCGCCATCATCGCCCTGCCGTCGCTGATGGCGCAGGCGCCGGCTTGGGCGCACGAGATCGTCTCGTCGCCGCTGGCCGTCGCCAGCCTCGTCGCGATCGCGCTCAACCTGCTGTTCCGGCTCGGGATCGCGCGGTCGGCGACCTTGCCCATCCACGGGGGCACCTCCGTGCGGGAGGTCACCACCTTCCTGGAGCGCTGCGGCGCGGACTGGGGGGCGCGCCGCGATGTCGTCCTGAAGGCCGGCAACGCCGCGGTGGAGGCGGTGGAGGTCCTGCGTGGCAGCGACCGCGCCGACGGTGAGATCGCGTTGACCGCGACCTTCGACGAGTTCAACCTGGACCTGGAGTTCGTGCATCCCGGCAAGCCGGTGGTCCTGGCGGCGGCCGCGATCGACCCGCACACGGCGCTGGAGGGCGACGACGACGACCTCGAGGCGCTGCTGTCCGCGGCGTCGAACGCGCTGCTGACCCGCATGGCGGACCGCGCCCGAACGCTGACCCGTGGCGACCGGTCCGTGCTCGCTCTGCACTTCGTGCACTGACCGCCGGTTCCGTCCAGATCGGAAAGACGAACCGCATGCCGCACGCCACCGCGACCCGTGAAACTATCGGATCCGTCGCGCCCGGCACGAACCGGAGGCCGGCGCGGTCGTACTGATGAATGCGCCCCACGGCGATGGAGGGGTGAAGGCGGCTCATATCCGCGCCTTTGGAACTGGCGCTTCAGGGGGGATCAATCCCTCGGCGCGCAGCTCTTGCCAGAGCAGGTCCGGGATCTGTGCGGTCATCAGGCGAGCATTTTCCCGCACTTTATCGGGATGCTTGGCACCTGGGATGATCGCGGCGACGACGGGATGGGCGGTGCAGAACTGCAGCGCGGCGGAGCGGAGGTCCACGCCGAAGCGTGCACACACGGCGGCCAGCCGATCGCGCCTGGCGATCATCTCGGGCGGAGCCTCCTGGTATTCGAAGGTCTTCCCGCCCGCGAGAAGGCCGGAATTATAAGGCCCTCCGACGACGACGTGGACACCGCGCCCGGCGCACATCGGGAACAGCCGGGCCAGCGCCGGCTGGTTGAGCAGGCTGTAGCGCCCGGCCAGGAGGAAAACGTCGGGGTCCGATCGTTCCAGCGCACGCTCGCAGGGCTCGGTGAGGTTGACGCCCATGCCCCAGCCTTTGATGATGCCCTCGTTCCGCAGGCGGATCAGCGCCCTGGCCGCGCCGTTCATCGCCACATCGAACAGCTCTTCCCAGGCGGGGCCGTGATGGTCGGCGGCGAGATCATGGATGTAGACGACGTCGATCTGAGCAAGGCCCAGCCGCTGATGGCTGTCTTCGATCGAGCGCATCGTCCCGTCGTAGGTGTAGTCATAGTCGCCGCGGAACGGCAGGGTGCTCACGAACGGCCCGTTGGCCGTGACGCCGGGGTCCGCCCTGAGAACCCGGCCGACCTTCGTCGACAGCGTGAACTCCTCGCGGGGATAGCGGCGCAGCACGTTTCCAAAGCGGTGCTCGGAAAGACCATTGCCGTAATGGGGCGCCGTGTCGAAGTGACGAACGCCCGTTTCCCAGGCGGCCACCAGCGCGGCCTCGGCCGTCTCGTCCGAGACGACGTCGAACATGTTGCCGAGTGGTGCGCCCCCGAACCCGAGCGGGCCCGGCGGAGCGAAATGGGGTCGTGTCATGCTGCGGTCCTCGATTCGTTCCTTGTTGCGGCGGAGACCCAGGCGATGAGTTCGCCCGCATGACCGCCATCGGCCCACAGGCGCAGGATGCCGGGGAATGCTGGGGAATGCCGCGCCCATCAGCAACAGGAGAACGCGGGCGCCGTCGCGATTCCGCGATGTGGGCGCGTAGACGTGGACGGCGAGCCTGCCGAAGACGGCAACGGATCGAAGCCACAAGCCTTCGTGGGACCGGACTGAAAGCGCAGCTGCACGGTCATGCCAGCCTTGCGGCCGGGAACCATGGTGACGCCCTTGCCCACATCGGAAGCATGCATATTATAAGCATGCTTATTGATTGATGGCCCGCCGATGCCCCAACACGTCCACCCGACCCTTGGCTTTCTGTTGCACGACACCGCGCGCCTGCTGCGCAAGCGTTTCGAGCAGCGCGCCCGCCATCTCGGCCTCACCCGCTCGCAATGGCAGGTGCTGGCCTATCTGGCGACCTGCGAGGGCATCCATCAGGGAGGCCTCGCCGAGCTGCTGGACATCGAGCCGATCACCCTGGTCCGGCTCCTGGACAAGCTGGAGGCCATCGGCCTGATCGAGCGGCGCCCGCACCCGACCGACCGCCGCATCCGGCTCCTGCACCTCACCGAGGCGGCCCACCCGCTGCTGGGGGACATGCGGACGCTGGGCGAGGCCACGCGCGCCGAAGCGCTGGACGGTGTGCCGCCGGCCGACCGCGAGGCGCTCTTCCGGGCGCTCATCACCATGAAATCCAACCTGATCGCGGCGTGCGAACGCCCGGTCGAAGAGCCGAGTTCCTCCCATGGCTGACGGAAGCACGGTAACCGAGCGCGCCGCCCGGTCCGAGGGCGGTGCGGCCGCCACCCCCGCGAAGCGCCGCTGGCTGCGTCCGCTGCTGTTCGCGCTGCTGCCGCTCGCCCTGGTGGCCGGCGGCTATGAATACGTGACCGGCGGGCAGATCATGTCCACCGAGAACGCCTACGTGCAGGCCGACATGATCGGCGTCGCCACCGACGTGTCCGGCATCGTGGCGGAGGTCGCCGTCCACGAGAACCAGATCGTGAAGGCGGGCGACGTGCTGTTCCGGCTCGACGACCAGCCCTTCCGGCTGTCGCTGGAGCGCGCCGACGCGCAGATCGGCATCGTGCGCAACGAACTGGCGGCGCTGCAGGCCAGCTACCGCGACATGCAGGCGCAGATCGCCCAGGCGCAGGCCGACCTGTCCTTCTACGCCACCGAACTGGACCGGCAGAAGCAGCTCGCCAGCAGCAACTTCGCCTCGCGCGCCGCCTACGATCAGGCGCGGCACAACACCGAGGTGGCGCAGCAGAAGCTGGCCTCGCTGAACCAGCAGCTCGCCGGCATCGCCGCCAACCTCAACGGCCGGCCGGACGCCCCCATGGAGCAGCACCCGCGCCTGCGCGACGCCGTCGCGGCCCGCGACGAGGTCGCGCGCCAGCTCTCCCACGCCGTGGTGCGGGCACCGACGAACGGCGTCGTGACCAAGGTGCCGTCGCTGCAGGTCGGGCAATACCTGCCGGCGGCCACGGCGGCGTTCAGCCTGGTCGCCGCCGACCACGCCTGGATCGAGGCCTCGCCCAAGGAAACGGAACTCACCCATGTGCGTCCGGGCCAGCCGGTGACGATCACCGTCGATACCTATCCGGGAGAGACGTGGCACGGAACGGTGGACAGCATCAGCCCGGCGTCGGGCGCCAGCTTCTCGCTGCTGCCGGCGCAGAACACCTCGGGCAACTGGGTGAAGGTGGTGCAGCGCATCCCCATGCGGGTTCGCATCGACACGCCGGAGGGCAAGCCGCCGCTGCGCGTCGGGATGAGCGTCACCGTGGACGTGGACACCGGGCACGCCCGCGGCCTGCCCGAGTTCGCCGCGTCCCTGTTCGGCACCGCGCACGCCGGAAGCCATGAGTAGCAGCGCACCCGTCGCCAACCGCGGGGCGATCACCGCCTGCGTGATCCTGGCGGTCATCATGCAGGCGCTGGACACCACCATCGCCAACGTGGCGCTGCCCTACATCCAGGGCAGCGTCTCGGCCAGCGCCGACCAGATCAACTGGGTGCTGACCTCCTACATCGTGGCGGCGGCGATCATGACTCCGCCCACCGCCTATCTGGCGACCCGCTTCGGCCGCAAGCGGGTGCTGAATCTCTCCATCGCCGGGTTCGTGGCCGCGTCGGTCTTGTGCGGGCTGGCGCAGTCGCTGATGCAGATCGTGCTGTTCCGGCTGCTGCAGGGCTTCTTCGGCGCCGCGCTGGTGCCGCTGTCGCAGGCCATCCTGCTGGACATCTACACACCGGAGGAGCGTGGCTCGGCCATGGCGCTGTTCGGCGTGTCGGTGATGGTGGGGCCGGTGCTCGGTCCGGTGATCGGCGGCTGGCTCACCGACCACGCGAGCTGGCGCTGGGTGTTCTACATCAACGTGCCGATCGGCGCCCTGGCCTTCGCCGGCGTCACCGCCTTCGTGACGGAGAGCCGGCAGGAGGCGTCGGCGAAGCTCGACTGGCTGGGCTTCGGTTTGCTCAGCTTAGGGATCGGCGCCCTGCAGCTCTTCCTCGACCGTGGTGAGCAGCTAGACTGGTTCTCGTCGGGCGAGATCCAGGCCGAGGCGTTGGTGGCGGCCTCGGCCTTCTACCTGTTCCTGGCGCACACCTTCACCGCCAGGGATCCCTTCGTGAAACCGGGCCTGTTCCTCGACCGCAACTTCGCGGTGGGCATGCTCTTCATCTTCGTCGTCGGCATTACCTATCTCGCCTCGCTGGCGCTGATGACGCCCTACCTGCAGACGCTGATGGGCTACCCGGTGGTGACGGCGGGGCTGGTCATGGGGCCGCGCGGCCTGGGGACCATGGTCTGCATGTTCCTGGTCGGCAAGCTGATCGGACGGGTGGACACGCGCTGGCTGCTGTCGGCGGGCCTGGCGATCACCGCCTGGGCGATGTACGACATGACCGGCTGGACGCCCGACGTCTCGCAATGGACCATCATCCGGGTCGGCTTCGTCCAGGGGGCGGGGCTGGGCTTCCTTTTCGTCCCGCTGACCACGGTGACCTTCTCCACCCTGGCGCCGGAGAAGCGTGGCGACGGGACCGGGCTGTACAACCTGTCGCGCAACATCGGCTCGGCGGTGGGCATCTCCATCGTCACCGCCCTGCTGACGCGGAACATCCAGGCCAACCACGCCGACATCGCCACCCACGTGACGCCGTTCAACCGCCTGTTCGAGGCCCCGGCGGTCGAGCGCATGTTCAACCCGCTGACCGGCGCCGGTCGCGCCGCGCTGGACGGGCTGATCACCCAGCAGGCCACGATCATCGGCTACATCGACGACTTCAAGCTGCTGATGATCCTGTCGCTCGCGGTGATGCCGATGGTGCTGCTGCTGCGCAAGCCCGCGCGGCCCGCCGTGGTCGACCACAGTGTGGCAGTCGAATGAACGACGGACGTCAAGGTGAGGCAATGCGCGGAGCGGGGCGTGCGGCACAATGGGCCGGAATGCTCGCCCTGTCCGGCATCCTGATCGCCGGGTTGGAATAGCACACTTGCCGGCGGCCTTCCTGCCGCGCCTCTGGCTGACCCGCGTCCTGGATGCCATCGGGCGCGACCGCGACCTCACCGACTACAATGCATTCCTGCCCTGGAGCATGGCGCCGGAGCCCGCCACCACTTGAGGGGCGTTCCCCAGCCGCTTACGATCACGGCGGTGTTCCCGCAGGCTCAGGTGCAGACCTGCATCGTCCACCTGATCCGCGGATCGCTGGAGTTCGTCTCCTGGAAGGAGCGCAAGGCGGTTGCCGCCGCGCTGAAGGCGACCTGCCGGGCCACCTGCCGATGCCGACGAGCGGGCCCTGGAGGCGTTCGCCGCCAGCCCCTGGGGCGGCAAGTACCCGGCGATCGCCATGGCGTGGCGGCGGAACTGGGCGGCGGTGATCCCGTTCTTCGCCTTCCCCGATGACGTGCATCGCATCGTGTACACGACGAATGCCATTGAGTCGCTCAACGCCAAGCTGCGCCGCGCTGTGCGCACCCGCGGGCACTTCCCCACCGACGAGATCGCCATGAAGCTGCTGTATCTGGTGTTGAACCAAGCCTCGAAAGACTGGAAGATGCCGCCACGTGAGTGGGGCATGGCCCGCGCTCAGCTCGCCATCCTCTTCGAGGACCGGTTCACGCTACCCTGATCACAACCGGCCCGTAGACGGAATTCCTGACAGTCCCCTTCGGGATCGCGACCATTGCCCTCGACCAGGCTCTCGACTACGTCGCCAACGAGCCAAATTTCTGGATTCACGTCTGATCCGAACCCTGAAAATTGGCCAAAGTCCAGGTGAGTTGGCGCATCTTGCGCAGCTCGGAAGGCCCAAGCCCGCCGTACTTCTGCTTCCAACGAAAATAGTTGCCTCGCTCACCCCCATCTCCCGGCAGAGCTCCGCCACGGGTGTTCCCAGGTCGGTTTGCCGAAGGGCAAACGCGATCTGCTCCTCGGTGAACTTCGATTTCCTCATCGACAAGATCTCCCCGCTTCAGGTCAGCAATCTTGCCGGAAAACTCGCATTTTGCCTGGAGGGGTTCCAGGTCGGGGAGCACAGTGGCCTCCCGCCGAAGGCAGAAGCCTTCCCTGTCCAACAAATCAATCATAAATTACGACATCGAAATAGCACGGTACCGGGGGCTTGCGCCCCCGGCAACATGGCCCATGCAAGGAAATGCAGTATCGCTGTCTCCTTACCCGACGTACTCGACGACATGGTTGGCGTTGCCCGCCCGCACCCGGCTGATCACGTGCGGCTGGCTGATGCCGCCCTTGAAATTGCGCTTCACTGTGTAGTCGAGGCGCGGCGTCATGATCTCGTACTGGTCGGTGCCGAGCACGATGCCGTCCAAGACCGGGGTGTAGCTCTGGTTGGTGGTCTTCAGCGAGGCGGCGATGTCCACCGTGGTACCAATCGCCGGAGCCCAGGTGAGCAGGCCGGTGACCAGCTGCGCCGAGGTGTTGCCGACCGTCTCGATGTTGGCGAGCGTCGTGGCCGTCCACGCCGAGCCGGTCCAATACTTCCACGTCGCGCGGCCGTCGAAGCTGACCAGATACTTGATCGAGGTGCCGGGGTTGATCGTCTCGTTGACGGTGACGCTGTCCAGGCTTTCCCAGGCCGACAGGTCGATCTTCGTGGCGTCCGCCGTGGTGACGTAGTAGGGGCCGGTCACGTACTGCTGGCCGTAGGCCATGGTCGGCACGGTGATGGTCGAGCCAGTCCAGCCCCGGTCGGTGCCCATCGACAGACGGAACTCGTCGAAGTAGGCGTTGACTGTGGACGCACTCTCGTCTCCGAAAAGGCAGAGCGGCTGGCTGGAGTCATAGATGCTGCCAGCGTACGACACCGACCCTGCTAAGGTACCGTTTAGATAGCCACGGATGGTAGAGCCCGAGCGCACAATCGCGAGGTGATGCCATGCGTTAGTGGTAAGTCCCGACGTGAACAGGTCCGCATCCACCTCCCAGGAGGAGGTGTTACTGGTGATGTAGAGGTGGATACCTCCGATAGTGAAGTTGATATACATGCCTCCGTAGTTCGAGCCGGACGGCAGGGCCTTTTTGACGAACGATCCGCCGCCGGTGTCTAGCTTGTAGACCCACGACTCGACCACCCAATTCTGCGAGCCGAACTCCGGAACCGACCCGTCGGGAACGAGGATGCCCTTTCCGCCGGAGATCAATCCGGACTTCATAGAGCCGGTTCCGTACTTCGTCTGCGCGGTCGAGATGCCGACGCTGTTCGTCGTGAACCACACCCCATCCCTCACCGTCCTGGCGTTCGTCGCCTGAATTAAGGCGGTGTTCTTCGACAGTTCCTTGACCCACTTCTGGCCGACCGCGCCGTCGAACACCCACAGCAGCGCGGTGTCATCGTCCTGGGTCAGGTTATCGGGCGTGAAGTTGGACTGGTAGCGCGGCTTGCCGTGGGTGAGACGTACACTGTCGATAGCTCCATTGAGGTAGTTGCCGATGGCACGGTCGCTGCCTAAGGCTAGGTAGGCTGTACCAGAAGACAGAGTAGGCCAAATAGTGGCGGGGGCACGGGCAGACGACGTGCCGTCAACGTAAGCTATCCAGCTGGCGGAGTCGCGAACCAGGGCGACATGGTGCCATCCGGTTGTCACCGTGACACCAGTGAAATTGACCGCGTTCCCTTTTACGCTCAACTGTAGAGAGCCGTCGGTCTTGACCCACAGGTAGGTCAGCGCCCCGGAGCTGCCTCCACTATCGTCATTCAGCGACCATAGCACCGGCCCCGATACACCAACCGATGCGATGTAGAACCACCCCTCGATGCAGAACTGTTCGCCTGTCGCAAAGTACGCAGGATGACCCGCCGCCGGCTGCGCCATTTGAATAAAAGCGCACTGGTTGGTGCCATTGAGCAGGAGGCTGGTGCCGTGGCCTCCCCGCGTGTAGGTCGCCGCCAGCGCCGCGCTATTGTTGAAGGCCAGGGCCGGAGTCGTCGTGTCACCGTACGCATTGTTACCGTAGCTGCTCTCGCTGCTGTCCAGCGTCACCTTGTCACCGTTGGCACCCTCAAAATGGAGGAGCAGGACCGTTCGGTCATCGGTGGTGTGGGGCGCGACCGGCGGGGTGAAACCGGCGGTGTTGAACGCTGCCTCGCCGCGCTTGACGCGGAACCCGTCGATGTTACCGTTGAGTACGTTGTTGCCGGTATACTGCCGGCCAAGGCACAGCATCTTGTTGCCCCACGGAAGCGCAGCGGTTCCGACTGCGAAGGTCTGGGTCACGACGCCGTTCACGAAGACATAGATGTTGGACCCAGACCGCATCAGCGCGAGGTGGGTCCACTGTCCGGCGGTGACCGTGCCCGACGAAACCATGTTTGCGATGTTCCATCCGGACCCGGTGCTCAGGTAGACGAGCAACGACCCACCGGGAGCCACCTGGAGAAGCGCTCCGTTCTCTTCGGGGCTGTCATTGCCGATCTTGAAGAATGTCCAATAGGCAGAGTTCGCAACCGGATACACCCACCCATCAATGGTGAAGTCGTCCGCGCCGATGTTGAAGTCGTTGTGCGCCTTGGAGAACCCGACAATCGCACCGGCGTTCGACGTTCCATCACAGAGGAGGCTTGTCGCGCCGAACTTGGAACGGGTGTTGCTGATCGCTGCTGCCCCGAGGATCGCTACTTCGTGCCCGCTCTTGCTGTGGTCGCGGATAAACTGCGAACCATGCCCGTCGTAGCCCTTGAAGAGATAGACGGTGTCGCTATCGCGGGTGAACTCGACGCTCGGTCGAGTGAAGTTGGCGGTGTAGCGGGCCTTCTTGGAGACGTGGAAGTTGGACAGCCAGCCGTTGAGGCTGTAGCCGTTCGGCCCCGGCCCGGTCGGCTTACCAAACCAAATCTGCGAGTTGATGTAGTTGGTGGTGTCGGCGGTCGAACCGAGGTTCACACCGTCCACGTAAAGCGTGCGGGTGCCGTTGTAGCGGACAACGGCGACATGGTGCCATTGCTGCACAGCGCTGGTGGCGCTCGCTACCATACCGGCTGCGCCGCCGGTGCTGAACTTGCTGGTGCCATAGTTGTACGAGAGGTATGCGGCCCCGCGCGAGTCCCCGGTGTTGGAGTCGCGCAGATCAAAGACATACCCCTCGCCCATCGACGGGGCATATTCGGGGCGCACCCAGAATTCGATGGTGTAGTCCTGCGTCGTCCCGAAAGCCATTTTGTAGGACTTCGGGATGTTGAAGTAGGCATCGTCCGCCAGGAACATGCACGAGGTGCCGAACGGCGTGATCCCGCGCTCGTCCACGATCTCGGTGGAGCCGTTCAGGCCATCCGCGTGGATCAGCAGCTTGGTGTTGCTATCAGCCGCCGCGCCGCCCGTGTTGTGCAGCACGAAGGCACCGCCGGTCAGGTCGGTACCGTTGGCGGCGTCCTGCTGGATGTAGTTGGCCTCGACCGAGTAGTCGAGGTTGAAGGTTGCCCCGGCGATCTGCTCATAGACCGCGCGGATTTCCTTGGCGGTGACGGTGGCGATGGGGTTGCCGCTGGCCGCGTAGATCGGCGCGGTGACCTGGGTAGACGATGAGCCGGTCGCCGCCGTCGTCATCGTGGTGCCGTCTGCGAACGTGAGAGTGCCGCCGAGCTTGACGACCCCGCCCGTACCCGGTGTCAGGTTGACGTTGCCGGGGGTACCGCTGCCCGAGGCGTTGCCCGCCGTGACGTTGGCGTTACCGCCATTGCTGTTGGTCCCGGTGCCGTTGCGACCGATAAGGCTGGCCGCGCCGCCATTACCGTTAGCGGAGGAACCACCCTGCATGGTGGCGTTGCCGCCGTTGCCGTTGGTGGCCGAGCCGCCTTGCACAGTGGCGTTGCCCCCGTTGCCGCTGGTGGTGCCCGCGCTTCCCCCGGCGGCCGTCATGTTGCCACCGTTGCCGGTGACGCCGGCCGTCCCACCCGAAAGGATCGCTCCGCCTCCGTTGCCTACGCCGTCGCCGGTGCCGCCGTTGACCGAAGCCCCCGCACCGCTCAAGCCCGAGCCCGCCGCCGCGAAGCCGCCTTGAATGGACGCCAATCCGGCAGTACCCGACTGCGACGTTGCCGAGTTCGCGCCGACGAAGCGGATGCCGCCTCGCGGGTTGTACAGGTTGAGATAGTTGCGGTTAGCGGTGGTGTCGGTCCCCGCCACGCCGAACATGGGCAGGCTCAACACGACAGACGATCCGGCCTTCAGGATACCGTTACCGTCCAGGGTCAAGGTGGCGGTGGCGTCGCTGCCGGTGTCGGTCAGGACAAGCATGCTGTCGCCGGCCGACAGCGAGTTCGGCGACAGCGCCGAGACAGCAGTCGTGATCGCGCTGTCGGTCTCGGTCTTGGTGTAGACATCGGCGCTGTTGGCCTTGATGGCGATCTGGCTCGCCAGCGTGCCCGCGAGGTCGGCGTCGTTGTTCAACGACTGCGTGATCTCGTACAGGGTGTCCAGCTGCTCCGGGGTGGCCCCGCCGATCAGGCCGGTAAACTTCTGGTCGGTCTCCGCCTTGGTGTAGACCTCAGCCTTGGCATAGGTTTCCGTCTTGGCATAGGTTTCCGACTTGGCGTAGGTCTCCGCCTTGGTGTAGGCGTCGGTGATGCCATAATCGGCCAACGCGGTCGGCAACGTGGCGGCGTCGAGGTCGGACCAGACCAGCTGGGACCACGCCGCCGTGCCCGCCCCGTTCGCCTTCCACAGCTTGCCAACGTCAGCAAGGAGCGGGCTGCTCACGTGCACGGCGGTGTTGGTGAGGTGGGCGTCGATCTGCGCATGGGTGTTGGCTCCGGTGCCCGCCAGGGACTGATGTTCGATGGCGCCCGGAACGGTATTGAAGGTCACCGACTTGGTGGCGGCGTTGAAGACGAGCTGGGTGGCGGATCCGCCGACGAGATGGAACAGTTCGCCCGGTGCCGTGGCGGTGAGCCGCTGCGCCGTGCCGTCGCCGACAATGCCGAAGTTGTTACCGCCGACGACGAGCGCCGCCTGCTCGGCCGACTCCTGCGACCGCATCGCCCAGTGCTTGGCCGAGTAAAGGCCCGGCTCGACCTGCTGCCCCCCGGCGGTCTCGGCGTAGGCTTGGGCGAGTTGCCGGTAGGACAGCGCCAGGTCGCGGGCCTGATTGGTCAGGTCGCGGGCGTTCACCGCATCACCCTTGGCGGACAGCGCGTCGATGGTGCTCTGGGTGGCCGAGGCGGCGGACGCTGCCGCCTCTCCCGCCTTGATCGAAGCCGTGGTGGCGCCGAGTGTGGCTTGCACGGCGCTGGTCGCGCTCTCCCCGGCCTTGGTCGCTGCCTGCGCCGCCGCGGCTTCGGTGGCGGCGCAGGCGGCATTGACCATTGCCAGATAGCCACCGGCCTGCGCGGCGTAGTGCTTGGCCGACCATTCAACGCCATCGACCGTGTCAGCGGTCTTGGTCGCCCATGCCTGCGACAAGTCGCGGGCGGTCTGCGAGGCCAGCTGCGCCGCCGCCGCCGCGGCTTCGGCCGATTGGGCTTCCGCCTGAGCGGCAAGTGTGGCGTCCTTCGCCGCCTCCGCCGCGAGGTGCGCCGATTCGGCCGCCACGGCGGAGGTCGCGGCCGCTGTGCTAGCATCCCGTGCGTCGATCCCGGCGACCATGGCCGCGTCCCGCGCAGCCACAGCGGCATCGCGCGCGATCTGGGCATCGGCCAGCTGGGCATCGATGCCCGACAGGGCCGCCTCCGCCGCCGTGGCGCTCGCGGCGGCCTCCAGCGCGTGCGTCTTCGCGGAGTACGCGCCGCCAGACACCGGACCGTCGGTCTTCGTGGCCCATGCCGTCGCTTCGTCGCGCGCTGCCTGCGCGGCGGCGACCGCCTGGCCGACTTGCTGGCCAGGATGCCAACCGGTCACTCCGGCGACGGTGTCGTAGACGTAGTCGATGTAGGACTCGTCACGCAGGTAGACGCGCCAGCCGTCTTTGGGCTGGATGAACTTCCAGACGCTTTGGTCCCAGACGGCGATGCGGTCCGTCTGGCCGTTCCATGCGCCCTGGGCGGCGGCCGGCACGATGTAGTTCACGCGCTCATCGGGCGTCGCCGGCGGCACCGTTACCTGTCGGCTCTCGATGACGGTCAGCCCGGTGTCCTGCTCGACGATGGCCTGCTCGATGCGAGTGACCGCCTCCTTCCACAGAGCGGCGGTGTCGATGTCGCCGTAGCCGGGGAACGGAATGTTGTAGTAGGGCGTGAAGTCGCGGGTGATCGTGTATTGCGCGGCGAGCGCGCCGGCGCCGCGGTAGGGCGCCGACAGGGTCAACCGGGTGTCGGATTCCACGCTGGCGACCGTGTAGGCGACGCCGGAACGCAGGATCGAGAACTGCTGTCCGGCCTGCACTTCGCTCAACCAAGCCGTGCCGACGCCGATCACGAATGGGGAACCGTTGGTGACGTTGACCGAACCGGTGCGATACTGAGACATGCAACCCTCCTTTCAGAGGCTGTCAGGTTCTATAAATCAAAAATGATTGATTACGCTAGTCACGAATACGGCAACTCTTCGCGAATCGCCGCGAAGTCGGCTTGCATACGCTCCAGCTTTTCCGGTTGTCCGTTCCGGGCGTCGTTCAGCGCTTCGAGCTGCTGCGCCGCCGGCCAGAGGGTGAGGTAACGCCGCTCGCGCAGGCGGGCGATCTCCTCGCGGGTGCGGGTCTTGAGGATCTTCACAGGTCCACCTCGAAGGTTGCATCCAGATGCGGCCAAGCCTGGACGGTGATGGTGTAGCGGCCGGGCGCGTCCGAGTACTCGAACGATCCGTCCTCGACGGTGTAGCTCTCGCTGGTGCCGAGCGCGTTGCTGCGCACGGTCACTGTGGCAGGGGACGGCAGGTCGAGCAGGCTAGTCGGTGCGGAAGGGCGCGGGCGCACCACCGGCTGCGGGCCGGACAGGTCGACGTAGTCGGCATGCAGGTCGGCCTTGCCGACCAGCCAGTCGCAATCCGGCACGTGCTGGTGTTCCAGGTCGAACGGCGCGCAGTTGCCGGTCTGCACGATGCGGCCGGTGGCCGGGTCGTAATGCAGGACGTCCCAATCGCCGGGCGATGGACCGTGCCGGTTGGGGACCGGGCCGCTGTAGGACGTCGATCGGGAAATCCAGTCCGGGCGAGTGGTCATTTGCGCAGCTCCACGGCAGAAATGGCACAATAGTGATTGAAGTAATACTCGTTCGACAGGTAGTCGCCGAACCATGTGTTGTAGGTCGTCCATGAGTGCACGCCCGGTCCGGGCTGCTCGATAAATGCGGTGGCGAAGCTGATCGGCGTCTGCGTCCAGCCAAACGAAGCCGCCATGCCGCCGCTGTCGCCGCCCCCCTGCGACACGCCGTTGACGCTGAACGACGACTTCATTGCCCCGCGGACCGCCGTGATGAGCACGCGCTTGCCGGTGGTGCTCAACGACACGGTGGCCGAGGTGGTCCCCTGCGCCGCGTTCATGTTGCTGACGGCGAAGTCCTCGATCTTCTGGCCGTTGATCGTCAGGTCCCGGATGTGGGCGCGGTCCACCGCCAAGTTGTCGATCTGCGCGCTGCCGACGACGCGCAGGCCCAGCTGATTCTGGCTGTTGATGATGACTTCATTGGAACGGATATGCGCGCCGGTAACCGATTGCGCTTCGATGTGGCGGGCGCTGATCGCATTGGCGGCGATCTGGTTGGCGGTGATCGAGCCGGTGACGAGGCGTTCGCCGTCAATGATCGTCCCGCCGAAATGCGCCACGAGGTTCGAGCCGCCGTAGTACGACGCCAGCCGGATCCGGTCGTTGCCGATGGACTGCATGTGGTCGGAGCTGGCCGACAGCGAATTGCTGCCGCGCACCCAATAGATGTGATTGGCGCCGTACGCTTCGCCGCCAGACACGTCGACCTTCGCGACGGTGCCGTTCTCGTCGATGTACTGGATGTTGCCGGCGGTCCAGACGACCTTGTTCTCGTTGCGCCGCGGCTCGAACTGCAGGCCGCCGCCGGCGACGATGCCCCGCGCGCCGATGGTCAGCCTGTTGGCGCTGATCGTGTTGGCCGAGATGGCGCCGCCGTTGATTTCGGCCGAGTTCGGCCCGGCGCGCCAGTCGCCCAGCGTCGTCGAGCCGGCGATGGTGATCTTCCCGGGATCGATGCGGGTGCTGCCCTGGTTGATCCTCACCGTCGGGTCGCCCACGGCCGTCGCCACGTCGCCCAGTGCCTGCCCGTTCACTGTCACCGACCCGGCCAGCACCGATCCGGCCCGGATCTTCGAGGCGTCGATCTCGGCGATGTGGGCGGAGTCGATGATGGCGTTGGCGATCTGCGCGCGCTGGGTGATGATCGCGGTGGCGGCGATCTTGTCGGCGGTGATGGCCCCGGCCTGGATCTTGCCGGCGGTGATCGCGTTGGCGGCGATCTGGTCGGCGGTCACCGCGCCCGCCGCGAGCTTGGCCGTGGTGATCGAACCGGCCTTGAGCTTCGGCGTCGAGATGCTATCGCTGCCGATCTGCGCTTCGGCGATCTGCCCCTCAATCTCCGTGAAGTCGAACGCCGGCTTCCAGCGCTGCGTCTCCGCGTCCCATTTGTAGAGCTTCTGGTCGGATGTCAGGAAGGCGTACTGCACGCCCGTCTGCGGTCCGTCGGCCGGCAGTTGGCTCACCAACGGGATGGGGCCGAAGTCGGCGGGGAAGTCAGGAAGCTGGAGGCTTGCCGGCATCACCTCGACCGGACCGGTCCAGTCGCCGGCGTTGCCGGAGGTATCGACCGGACGTACCCAGTAGAACAGCCGGTCGCCCGGCTGCAGGCCGGAGCGCGTGGCGACGCTCTGCGCCCCCGGTGTGCCGGCCTGGGTGCCGAGCCGGATCGCGGCGTCGCGATTGCTCGTCGCGCCCTCCCAGATCTCCGCGTAGGCATAGTCGGGATCCGACGGGTTCGTCCACGTCAGCCACGCCGAGCGAAAGCCGGCGTCGGCCGCCAAGTCCGTGACCGGAGCCGGCGGAGTGCTGTCCCTGGTCGAAACGATGGTGGCGATCTCGGAATAGGCGCTGCGGTTGGCGGAGCTGTCCACCGCCCGGACCATCACGTCGTAGGAGACGTTGGGATCAACCGTCCAGGTGTACGAGGTGCCGGTCGTGGTAACGAACTGCCACTGATCTTCGCCCTCGTCGGTCCGCTTTATGGCGATCTCGAATTGCGCGAAGTCGCGCGCCGTCGAGGCGTTCCACGTCGCGGTAACGCGCGCCTTGCCGTCCTCTCCCATCCCGGTCGTGAGCTGGGGCTTGTCCGGGCGATCGGGTGGCGTGGTGTCCACGATGAACGCCGCCTCGACGAATATCTCGTCGGTGATGTTGGCCTCGTCGGTGCCGAAGGCGTCGTAGTGCGCCACGCGTACGTAATAGCCGATGTTGGGATCGCTGGGGATGACGTAGGAGTTGTCGCGCCCCTGGGCCACGACGTGGTCGGCGTCGGTGATGAAGCCGGGACTCTCGCTGCGCCAAACGTAGGTGCCGGCGAAATCGTTCTCGTCCGGCAGGTCGAAGGTGATGAGGATGACGCCGATGCCGGAGGTGACGTTGAGGTTCTTCGGCAGCGGCAGCGGCGGGTTGTAGGCCTCCAGCCGCGTCGCCCGGCTTTCACGCCACAAGGTGTCGCGGATCGCCACCTCGACCAGGATGCGCCGCCGCGCCGCCGCCGCGCCGATCCGCGCCGAATCCGCGCGGTTCATCTCCAGGAAGTAGCGGAACTCCGGCTTGGTCGTGTACTCGGTGCGCAGCAGCGTCTTCGTTGCCGGGTCGTAGATGCGGACCACGTAGTCACGGAAACGCGGGTCCACCCGGCCGGCGCCGGCTCCCGGCTCGCTGGTCAGCTCCCAGCTGGTGTCGGGAAAGTTGCCGCGCCAAGTGAACAGCGGATCGCGCGTCGAGAACGTGGTGTCGGCGCCTTGGCCATCAACCTGGAGGTGGCTGACGGAGAGGTCGGGGATCTCCTCCCAGCCCCGCGTCGTCAGCGCCAGCACCGCCGGCCGCGACGTCGAGCCGTTCCAGGCCACCGTGCGGACCTCGAAGCGGTAGGCGCCGATCTCCACGTCGTCGAGGTCGTAGCTCGTCGTGTTGAGCGGACCGTATGTGTAGACGGCGCCGGACGGCGTGATCACGGTCAGTCGATAGCCGGTGAGGTACTGGTACTCCGCGGCGCTCCACGACAGCGTGACGCGCGAGCGCGGCGCGCCGTTCTTCTGATAGCGGGCCTCCTGCGCCGTGAGGTTGCCCGGCGCCGGGATTTCGTTCGTCGGCCGGATGTAGGGCGGTTCGGCGATGTAGAGGCCGTTCTCGATGCGGGCGTACTTCGTCGGATCGTGCCGGAGCGCGGTGATCTCGTACGTGTTCTTGCTCTTTTCGCGCACGGCGCGCACGCGGAACAGGCGCGGCGCCAGATTGCTCGCCGTCAGCACCCACATGGCGTTCGGCTCCGGGGGCTGGGCGAAGGGTCCGCTCAGCGAAAGGCGGTCGATGCGTCCGGCGCCCGCGGCGTTGACGACCGTTTGCGTGCCGATGGTGCCGTCCGGCAGGACCACCGACAGCGAGTAGCTCTGCCCGGCGTCGAGGTCCACCGCGTCGTCGAGGGTCAGCAGCGTGCCCGCCGCGTCGATGGCCGCCAGACGGCCGCCGAAGCGCGCGTTGGCGTAGCTGGGATCGGCGAGGGAGATCAGGTCGCCGGGGCTGACGTCGGCGTGGTCAAAGCTCGCCTCGTAGGTGACGGTCTCGGTTTCGTGCTGCTCGCTGTCGAGCATCCACATCCCCATGCGCCGCGCCTGCGAGCGCTTGGTGCAGCCGAAGGCGGTGATCTCGATCGGCCGCCAGCCGTATCGGGCGATCATTTCGGGGTTCTCGACCACCTCGATGGTCGGCTTGTAGGCGTCCTCCGGGTCGTTCCACGTCACCAGCGCGACCGTGTGGCGAGCCTTCAGCGCCGTGCCGGAATAGGTGAAGGTGCCGCCGAGCACGTTCGCCGGGCTGACGAGCTTCACCGGGTCGCCCGGCATGTCGGCCTTGGCGCAGACCGAGCCCGCCGCCCAGAACGCCATACCACGGAACACCGAGCAGATCGCCTGCACGACCTGGTAGGCGTCCTCGCGCCCGACGATGGCGCCGTTGAAGGTGTAGCGCGGCTCGAGGATGTCGGTGCCGTCCGCGTTCTTCCGGCCGCTCGGCACGCCCTGGTCGCAGTACTGAGCGATCTGGTAGAGCGACCACTTGTCGACCTGGGTGGCGGCGATGCTGTCGCCGAGGCCGTAGCGCGGGTTGGTCAGGATGTCGTAGAGCACCCAGGCCGGGTTGTCCGTCCAGGCGAGTTTGAACGTGCCGTTCCACAGGCCGCCGTAGGTGCGCGCCGTCGGGTCGTAGTTCGCCGGCACCTTGACCTTCAGCCCGTTGACCTCGTAGGCGCGCGTCGGCACCTGGCTGCCGAACTGCTGGGAGTCGATGGTGAGCGCGATCAGCGCGGAATCCGGATAGGTGAACTTTCCGTCGATGATCTCGGAGTAGTGGCTGAAATAGGTCTTGTTGTTGAGCGCGGCCGAGGTGCTGTCCGGCGTCATCCGGCGCACGCGGACATCCCACGGCGCGCTGCCGGCCAGAGCGATGCGGTAGGCGCGCTCGTAGCCGCTCGTCGTCTTGCCGGTGATGGTGTCGTCGACCTTCGTGGTCCAGGCGCCGCCGTTGGCGCGCACGTCGATGGCGATGCGCACGCTCGTTCCGTGCAGGTCGCCGTTGGAGGTGTCCTGGTTGACCAGCGCCGGAATGTTGATGGTGACGCGCGCGCCATCGACGTTGGGGTCGGCGATCGTGCGCACGACCGGCTGGCTGGCCGTCACCTCGACCGACACCGCCTGCTCGGTCTCGGCCGCCGCGAAGCCGTCGATGTGCGGCTGGTCGGGCAGGCCGGAGCGCCACGCCCAGGTGACGCCCTGGAAGTTGTTCTGGCCGTCCGGCCCCTGAAGCGGCGTGTCGTTGAAGTAGATGCTCTTGGCGCCGTCGACCAGGCCGGCGATCTCGCCTTCGCCCAGCAGGTCGATGATGCGCGCCGTCGCGCGGGACTGCAGGGTGTTCGGGTCTTCCGTCGCCCCCGAACCGCCGCCGTCCTTGCCCCCGCCGCCGGAACCGCGCACCCGCGGGCGATCGAGGAGGTCCTCTTCGAAGATTGTCATGGCTGTTCCCCAATCAATGGACGTCGATGCCGCCGGTGTTGGCGTTCGGCGCCGGACCGACCTCGGCCGTGCCGGTGCCGATGTCGGCGCCGAGCAGCGAGACCGCGGTGACGGTGATGCTGGCGTGCGTGCCGGTCCAGATGAGGCCGTCGGCGCCCTGGTCCTTGGTGACCGTGGCGCCGACGCCGAGCGCGGTGCCGTCGGACGTGGTCAGCGCGCCATGCCCCGGAGCCGGCACGCTGCTCCCGCCCTCGCCGACGATGATGACGCCAACGTCGGGAATGGTGATGGCGGCGATCCGGTAGTGGTCGACGTAGGCGCCGGTGGAGGTCACATGGACGATGGACTGCGCGGTGGTCTCGTCGATCATCGTCGGCGTGCCGGCGTCGATGGTGAGGCCGGCGGAGGTCGGGGTATCGACCTCGACCGCTTCCGTGTCGATACTGGCCGAGACGACCGTCGAGCCGACCCGGCAGCGGCCGTAGATGAGCGGTACGGCGCCACCCTGCTCGGTCAGGTTCACCGGACCGCTGAACAGGTAGGACTGGCGCTTGTCGACCGCCTCCAGGCTGCGCGCCTTGGGCTGCGGGCTGAGCATCTGCGACACGCCGGCCAAGGCCATCATGACACCGAACTTGGCGATGGCGCCGTAGGATACGCCTATCCCCACTCCGGCGATGCTTGCCTCCGCCTGCATCGCGGCCGCCAAGCTGGTTCCACCCGTAGGGGGGGCGGCAATGATTGCCACGGCGATGATGGCGATGCCGATCACCACTTTGACGCCGCCCTTGTTGCCCGACCCCCGCGGCAGCGGCATGACGTGAAGGTCGCTGCCGCCGAGGCCGAAGCGCAGCTCGTCCTCGCCCAGTTGCATTCCCGTCCTGGGGTGGCCGCGGACGATCTTGTAGACGCCGTCGCGGACGGCGGCGAAGAATCGGCCGGGGAAGTTGGCTTCCAGCGCGCGGAACGCTTCGGCGGCGTCGCGGACGTCGAGGAAGAATGGGCCGCCGAACTCGCGCTTCAGCGCGCCGTGCAGAACGATGGTGGGCATCAGGCGAGGCTCCTGTGGCGGAGGGCGTGCGTGACGTGCTTCATCCAGGGACCGAGCGGCTCACGCCGGCTCAGGCGGTCCTGCAGGTGGTGCAGCACGAGGCCGTTCTCGACGACGACGCCGGCGTGGTTCGGCACCGGTGAACGGATCTGCATCAGCACGCCGTCGCCAGGCTTGAGTTCGCCCGCATCGATGCGGACGAAGCCGTTGCGTTCGAGGTTGTCGAGGTAGAGGTTCTCACCGGCGTCCCACCACGCGTTGTCGCGCGGCACCTCGGGCAGCAGGACGCCGTAGCGCGTGCGGTAGCAGTCGCGCACCAGCGCGTAGCAGTCGGTGACGCCGTGCCGGAACTCGCGGCCGATCAATTCGGGAACGTCGTGCTCGTCGCCCCAGATGATCGGCTCCGAGGCCCGGATGCCGTCGGTGGCGATGATGATCCAGGGAACCGCGGTGGCGATCTGGCCCTGCATGTCGCTCTTGGATGGCCAGGGCATAATGCGCGCCGCTTCCGGGTCGCTGGCGCGATGGGGATGGGAGTGCACGACCGCCTGAACCCGGCCTTCGTACGAGCGCCATACGCCATCGGCGACGATGAAGCCGTTGAGCGGATCGGCGGCGGTGTTGGCTTGCGGCAAGTAGCGGCCGCGAACGATCAGGCCGCACGCCTCGCGCGGGAACTCGGCCAGCGCGTGGGCCTGCATGTCGGCGATGCATTTTCGCGTCGGTTTCATGGGATCACATCCTCAGGCGCGCCACGCCGGGGAAGGCGCGCGTCGGCAACGGTGCCGCGGTGCCGAAACGCAGCCGGCAGTCGGAGATCCGCTTGCCGCATGCGTCGGCGGCGGCGGCGGACGGCGTGCCGTCCGGCTTGAAGCCGCCGCTGCCGGTGAAGGGGCAGGTGGCTTTCGTATAGTCGAACGTGCCGGCGCTGGCGTCGAAGCGGCGGTAGCGATGGGTGCAGGCGTCCCGCAGAATCTGGCGCCCGGGCAGCATGCGGCCCTCCTGGTCCATCGCCGCCGACAGCTCCCACTCGACGAAGACCTTGTTGGCGCTCACCTTGCGCTCGACCTTGTAGACGTCGATCGGGAAGGTGGCGCTGGAGTCGGCCTCGGGCTGGCCGTCGAGAAAGCGGCGGAACGTGCGGATGCGGTAGAGCACTGCACCGAGAAGGTCGCCGTATTCGTTGGCGATCGAGCCCACCATGCGGTCGGCATTGGAGACGCGGATGCGCGGTGTCGGCAGCGACCCGACGCCGGACCACTCGAACCCCTCGGCGTCGATGTCGACCGGCGTGTAGGTGATGCCGCCGAACGTCACCGGCGCGCCCTCGGACGTCGACTGCGTGAAGCAATAGACGCCGCCGCCGAGCGCTGCCGCGTCCATGCGGAACAGCACGACGTAGGGATCGTTTGCGAGTTTCTGCGCTTCCTGCGCGATGTTGGCCGGCGTCATCGGTCGAACACCTGGGTGAATTTGACGGAGAGCTTGGCGAGCGGCGTGTTGCGGCTCTTGCTCCATTCCTGGCAGACGAAGGTCTTCGCCTGTGACTCGCCGGGCGGCGTGTAGAGGAACGCCTCAGTTCCGCCCCGCTCGTGCAGGAAAAGGAGGATCTCATCGATCTCAGCGACCGGCCCTTCCCAGACGAACTGGTAGAGGTAGCGGATGTGGTTGAGGCCGTCGGGCGCGCGCTGGCGGTATCCATCGCCGAAATCCGCTTTGATCAGTTTGATTTCGGGGTGGATGTCGGTCCCGACCGTGGGGTTGAACGGGGGTGTCAGGGTCAGCGGTTGCATGGTGGCTCCGGATCGGTCAAATAAATCATACTTGATTTATATTACGCGGCGAGCATGCCGCCCGGCCGCATCTGCTGGCGGATCTCGCCGGCGACCATGCCGCGCAGTTGCTCCTGCACTTGGCGTCCGATGCGTTCGGCGAGGTCGCTGTTCTGCTGCGGCGTGCCGCCGGCGGCGGTGAGGTTCACGTTGACCGTCTGGTTGACCACCTGGCCGCCCAGGCTGGCCATCTGCTCCGGCGTGAAGACGCCCTCGCCCTTGCGCAGGATGGCCGGCACCTCGTCTGAGCGTAGGCCCGGGAAACCGCCGGTGTGGAACTTCCGGGCGTTGGCGAACAGGCCGGCCGGCACCAGACGCGAGAAGGTCGGTTCAAGTCCGGCGATGCCTCCGGAGTGGTATGCACCGGTGAAGTTTTCCCAACCAGGTGTCGTTGCAAGTCCACCGCCGCCAGTTGCGAACCCCGTAAGCCAACTCAGCCCTTTGCTGATCCAGCTGAACAGGCCGCCGGTCGCATCGGGTATCACCTTGAGCCCCTTGTCGATCCAGTCGAACAGCCCGCCGCTGAACACCTTGCTCATCATCGCTTTGATCTCGATCTCGACGAGGCCGGTCAGAATGGTCTTGGTGAGATCGCCGAACTTGGCCTTGCCGGTCACCACCAGCGTGCTCAGCCGTGCGGACAGGTCGGTCAGCCAGCCAGCCCCCTTCTCCTTCAGGTTCTTGGTGGTGTTGCCCCAGTCGCTCATCAGATCGTCGAAGGACTGCTTGTTCTTGTCCTTCGCGGTGTCTCCACCACCGGCCGGCTGAGCGGCGGCCTCCTTCCCGGTACCAGCCGGCTGCTCCGTCGCCGCGGAGGTGGCGGCGGCAGCCTGGACCACCGGTGCATTGCTGCCGGTCGCGGCGGCCGTGCCCTTGCCGCCGGTGTCGCCGGTCAGCCAGCCGAACAAGTTGCCGATGGCATCCGGAAGCAGCTTGAGTCCCTTGTCGATCCAGCCAAACAGTCCGCCGCTGAACAGCTGGCTCATCACCGCCTGCAGTTCGATCTGGACCAAGCCGGTGAGGGCCGTGGTGCGGACCTTGTTCCAGTTCGACTTGCCGGTGACCAGTTGCTTGCTTAGTTCGGCGGAAATGTCGGTCAACCAAGCACCGCTTTCCTTCTTCAGGCGTGCGTTGGTGTCGCCCCACGAGCGCAACAGCTCATCGAAGCCTATGGCCTTGGAGTCGGGAGCCTTCTCGCCTGCGTTCGCTGGCGCGGCGGCCTTCTTCCCATCGCCGGCGGACGGCGGCGTGTCGGCCGCCGCGGGGTTGGCCGCCACGCTCTTGAGGTCGGCGGTCGCCTTCCGGACCTTCTCCATCTTCCCGAGGACGTCGTCGGCCTGGCTCGACAGCTTGCGCAGAGCGTTGCCGCTCTTGCCCGCCGCGTCCAGGAACACCGCGAAGGCATCGAGGGTGGGCTTGACGTTGCGCTCGAAGCCCTTGATCGACTGGCCGAGTTGCGACAGGCGGGTTTTGAAGGAGCCGTCGACCAGCTCCAGTTCGAGGCGGACCTTGTATGCGGTCATGGACTACCCCTTCATGCTGTTTGCCAGATCCTTCAATTCGAGGAGCCCCTGGCGGTCGTATGTCGTGTCGATGGTGAGGACGACCTGACCGATCCGCTCCCGGAGTCCCGCGGCCTGTTCGCGATAGGCGTCGCCGTTCAGCGCGCAGATAGCTCCGGTCATCGCTCGGAGATCCTCTTCCGCGGTGACGCGGTCGAGATTGCGGTGCAAAAGCCAGAACGCCCGGATCGGGAGGCTCATCAATTCCCAGTAGCCGAGCCCATAACCCCTGAGAACGCGGGAGAAGACGAACCCGAAATCGAGTTCGATCACTTCCCCCGCGTCCGAGGGTTTTTCCTGGGTCCGGCAGACTCGTCGGCCTCGCCGGGCTGGGTGAAATCCAGGATCCTGTTGAGCTGTGGGAGGGTGAGCCCCATTAGTTCATCCTTGGCGATGGTGGGGAAACCACGCTGGATGAGCGTGATCATCAGCTCGAACTCCTGGGCCAGTTCGAGCGTATTGCCCTGCGCCTGGATCATCCGGGTGTTCTCGATGAAGTCGGCCACGCTCATCGGCTTGAGCGTATGCTCCCGGCCGTTCAGCTTCAGCACGCGTTCGGCTGCCCCGGTGGGCAGGTTGTCCAGATCGAGAAACGTTGGCATGCCGCCGTCCTTGCAAGAGGAGGAAATTGGCGGAGCGGCAGGTCCTTCTGCCGCTCCATAATTCAATATTGATTTACTATGCGGCGTCGCCTACGACGAACAGCAGCTTCGTTGCCGGGTCCGGGTAACCGTGGAACTCGACATTGTAGACGCGTTCGGCATCCACCTTGTAGGCGAATTGCAGAGCGCCCGTGGTCGCCGCCCGCGGGATGACGAAGTCCTCGGACTGGTCGCCCTCAGGCAGGGCGACCGGATGCAGCACGAGTCGCTGCACGCTGTCCAGCAGTGAGCGCCCGACGCCGGTCTCCACCTCGACGCGGGCCGCGTCGCCGATCGTGCCCCCCGAGAGCGCCGAGCCGGAAACAGTGATGTTCGCACCGGTCTTGCTCAGCGTGAAGGTGTTGCCGCCGGTGCCGATCACCCGATGGGAGATGCTGACGCCGCCGTCACCGGCCTCATACGTGGCCACTGACAACGACGCATTGGCCGAACCGTTCAGCACGGCCGTGGTGTTCAGAGCCGTCTCGGCTACGTTGGCGCCGATGATGATGTCCTCGCCGCCGAGCATGGCGGTGCGGAAGGTGAAGGTCACGCCGTTCACCACGATGGTGTCGCCGGGCGAAGGCTGGCTGGTGAACGTGATGGAACCGGTCGCCTTGGCACCGGTCGCCCCCACCATGCTAGCCCCCGGCACGACTTTGATGAGGTTTTCCAAGGTGGTTTCGGCCAGCGGAACCTTCACCTTGACGTTCCGCCCCATGATGTACTCGTTGACCTCGGTCGAACCGAACTGATCGACCGTGACCTTATGGGTTTCCGTCGCCACCTCCACATCGACGCCGCCCTTGGTGTAGCCAAGGTCGACACCACCGTAGGTGATTTTGCAGACTCCCATCTTCACATTTTTGGCGTCAGACATGTCTTGTGGACCTCTTTGCGGTTGGAAGCTCAGCTGTCAGGAGAGGATAGGGTTTCGCCATGGTGTAGTCAATCAATTTTAATTTACTATCGCGGTATGGCGACGAGGTTGACATCGAATGTGACGGTAAACTCCAGGCCGTTACCGTCCGCGCGCGAACCGACGACCACATCGTGGCGTGGGCGGGCGTGGTTGATGCGGTAAGGCCCGAGCGTGGTCGGTTGGGTGATCGTGGCGGCTTCGATGGCCCGTTCCATCAGGGCAAAACCATCTTCATGGGATATCGCGCGCACAATGATCTGAAACGAGGCGGCCGGCCAATAGCCGGGGATTTCGTGGTTGGCCGCATCACCGGCGGCGCTGACGGTCAGCGTCATGCCTCGCGCCACCTCGGCCGGCATGGAGTAGAGGCTGTCGATGGTGGCGCCAACGTTGAGCATGACGCCCCGCATCACCTCGGCCGGCATGGAATGGACGAACAGATCGGTGCCGATGGTGCCGACTCCGGCGCCGGCCAAGCGGCGTTGCATATCTTCCAGACGCATCAATCGATCTCCTTGCAATGCTCTCGTGATCTCTTCCGCCTTGTATCCGGCCTGGCAAGGTGCTGCGCGGATCGGATTGGACGTCGAAACCCCCGCTGAGCGGTTTGGATGCACGTGATTTGGAAAGGGCCTTGGGAGGGCCCAAGTCGGATTATACATAAATTTTGATTTACGATAACCTCTGATTCAAGCTCGGCGGATCGTGTCGCGCGGATAGGAGAGGGGGCCTGAGTAGCGAGGCCGTCTCAAACCTGGGGGAGGATGGTAAAGCGCACAGGGAAAGCAGCGAACCCGGGAGCGCAATGAAGTGGCGGGTGATGGTGGCGGTGACGGGTGAGGACGGCACGGTGACGCAGCACGTGACCTCCGAGGGTGAGCGCTCCGCCGTCGGTCAGTCGGCGACGCTCGGGTTGAGCCTGGCCGAGGGCAAGGTGATCCTGGCCAGCGTACAGCACGTCCTGGTAACCGCCCAGGCCGACGCGCACTGTCGCCACCGTCGCCGGTGCAGCCACTGCGGCGCGGCGCGTCCGCTCAAGGACCACCGCTCCCGCCGTCTGGTGTCGCTGTTCGACACAGTGGAGGTGCGCGCACCTCGCTTTGAGCCCTGCCGCTGCGGTGTGGCCTGACGTGGCGCAAGCGGTCAAGGGCTGGGCCACGGCGGTGCCGGCCGCCGCGGAGCGGGCGACGATGCTGGACGACGCCGTGGTCCGCGTCCGCTGGCGGCTCAGGCATGTCCAGACCGGACGGGCGCTGGACTTGATCGGCAACCTCCTGGCCCGACCTCGACGCCAGCCTGAAAGCCGCCGAGAGCCCGCCGGTCCGGAAGTGGCGACGCTGCTGCGCGCCTTGGAAACGTATATTGCCGGACAGGCCGACCTGATCATCGACTACGCCGCCGCCCGGCACCGGGGCGAGCCGATCTCCACGGCGACGACCGAAAGCACGGTGCAGCGCCTGCTGCACCGGCGCAAGGGCGCCAAACTAGCAGATGCGCTGGTCTCCACGCGGCGCCCATCGGATGCTGACGGCGCGCACCGCCGTGAAGAACGGCACCTTCGCTTCGGAGCACACCGCCGCTGAGCCATACGCCCGCCGACCTTTCTGGCGGGCGACATGATGACCACCCAGGTTTGCGACGGTCTCCGGGTGGACGGCGCCGCCCCGCGGGGCGGCGCCGTCGTGCTCTGCAAACATTAGGACCGGCTGATGCGTTCCCGGAGACCCTGGCCTGGCATGTGAACCGGGCAGACCACCGGGAGGCGGCGCTGCCTCCACTCCCATGCGACCGCCACTGCGGTGACGGCGGCGCCGGCCACGGCAAGATGAAGGCGGTACGGCTCGAGGTGCGTGAGCAGCAGTTCCGCCCCGAAGACCAGCAGCAGGAGCTTGTTGCAGGTCGGGCAGGCGATCCCGAGGAACCAGACAACGCTGCCCAACCCGGCACTGCGGGCTGAACACATCGGCCGCCGGATCGCCACGTAGATCCCGACCAGCACCGCCTGGACGGCGAGCAGCCAGATTTCGAAGCCCTGGGTCGGCGTCATGCGGGCGAACACGGGGTTCGGCCACACGGCGGTGACGGTCCCCAACATCAGGAACGTGGCCGTCGCCGCGGCGGCGCCTTTCAGGACGCGGGGCGCGGCCACCGCATCATCGACGAGACTCATGACGGTTACTCCACGCCGGTTCAGCCTTGCTTGTCGACGCGCTTCTTGGCGCGGACCTCGGCAACGATCTCCTTCATCGTCTTCAGGTCGAGGCCGCCGGGAATGAGATAGCTGCCGATGACAAAGCCCGGGGTCCCCTGGAGTTGCAGCATGGCCGCCTGCGCCGAAACCTCCTTGAAGGCGGCATCGACCTGCGCGTCGCGCTCCTTCAGGTCACGCTCGGCCCGCGCCAGGTCGAGACCGGCTTCGCTGGCCGCCTTGCGGATCTTCTCCTCGTCGAGGCGGCCGGGAATGTTCATGAAGGCATGGTGGACCTGTTCATAGCGATCCTGCCAGCGCGCGGCGAGTGCGATCTTGGCTGCATAGATCGACGCGGCGCCGAACACCGGCCAATGCTTGTGGATCACCCGGACGTTCTTGTCCTCGGCGACCAGCTCCTCCAGGAAGGGATGGACCTTGCGGCACACGGGGCACTGGTAGTCGAAATACTCGACCACCGTCACATCGCCCCGAGGATTGCCCACGACCACCGCACTCGGTCCGCGCGTCAGGGCGTCCGGGCCGAGTTCCGCCACCAGGGGCGGGGCCGCCGTGGCTGCGGCGGAGGTGGGGACGACGAAGGACTGGATGGCGATGGCCCCGGCGCCGAACACGGCGGCGGAGACGGCAACGGTGAGCAGGGTGGTGGCAAGTCGGGAGGTCATGATGGGACGCTTGGCTCCGTGTTCACAATAAAAGGGCTGCCGCACCGGCACACTTGGCTTCGGCGGATGGAACGGTGTGGCGTAAGGGCGGCAGGGCCGCTGGTCGCCCGGTGGATGAAATGCTTCGGACGGCGTGAGGGACGCCGAGGTCACCCTGCCGTCCGGGCCTTGCGGATGGCGTCCAGCACGGCGCCTTCCGACAGCAGTTCGGGCAGTATGAGGCCGCGCGGCGCCCCGGGGCCGTAGACCATGTTGAAGGGGATGCCGTAGCGGCCGTTCTGCGCGAAATAGGCCATGATGGCCGGGTCCGGGCTCGTCATGTCCGCCCGCATGGCGACGCCGCCGTCGCGCGACAGGGTGCCGACCACCGGTTCGCGGTCGATCACCAGCTTCTTGTTGACGATGCAGGTGACGCACCAGTCCGCCGTCACGTCGACGAAGACCGTCTGGCCCTGCGCGACCAGCTTGCCGATCTTCGCCGGCTCGAAGCGCCGCCACTGCGCCGATACCGCCGAGGCGGCGGCCGGGGCCGCGCGATCGAGAACCGCGGGAATGGCGACCGCCGTGGCGAGCGCGATCAAGGCCGCCGGCCCGGCCGCGCGGCTCACGGCTCCGGGGGAGCGCCAGTAGGTTTTCCAGCCGTCGTTCAATGCGATGCGGAGCCCGGCCGGGATGGTCTGCGACTGACCGGCGGCATCGACCGGGGCCAAGATCTGCACCGTCGAGGTCTTGGAGGATGATTGGGCGCCGACCGCCGCAGAGGCGGAGGCGGGCGCCAATGCCGTGAGCAGGAGTGCGGCCAGAACGGCGCGCGGAGAATAGCCGGTCGCGGTCTTGGCGATACCGCCGGACACGGCGGTGAGTGGCGCCAGCGATCGGCGCCGGTTCAGGGTGAATGACATGTCCTTGTCCGTCCGCTGAGGGGATCGGGCCGTGCGCGCTCCGGGTGGAGCGGTGGGCCATCTGCGGTCCGGCCACGGCTGGTCAACGACGGGCAATACCCGGCGGAGCGACGGATCCGTGGCCGCTCAGGCGGTCCGGCGCGGAGGCGGCAGGTCGGGAATGGTGGAGATGCCGCGGGACGGGTCGTCGGTGACGGCGGCATGCTCGTCGATGCTCGCCGGTGGCGGTGGAATGGTGACGGCGCCTGTGGGCAGTCCGGCGCAGATGCTGAGGCACTGGATGACCAGGCATTGCCCGGTTCCGGGTGTGACGCCGCTGCGGTCACAGGGTCGCCTGGTGCCGTCATCCGCGGACACGACGTGGCGGACATCGGGGGCCGGTGCAACGGCGGCCGCGGTGCCGATGAGCGCGCGCGACAGCTGGACGGTGCCTGCCCACACGGGCACCTTGGCGGCGCCCTGACCGGGGAACGCGACCAGCGCGGACAGCACGAGCAGACCCGCCAGCAATCCCCGAAATGTGCTCGTCAGCCGTGCCACGCACATCACCTCAACGCTCTCCTCCGTGGCAAAATGCCGCCGCGCCGATGCCGCAAACAACCCCGCTCACGGCTTCGTGAAGCGGTGCGCGGGAGACGCGTGTACCCACTCCAGCAACGGAGTTCCAAAACTCCTGAGGAACGACCCTGCCTCCAGGCTGTTCTGAACGCAAGCCTGATTTATTAGATATCACTCAAGTGTGATGGAGCTCTCATGGCCATAACGCGCCGAGCGATGCTCCCCCGAGCCGCCACTTTGGGCGCTGCCGCGAGATGTTCGCGCACCCCTTCCACATTACCGCGTGCGCTTCGAGGTGCTATGCCGCAACGGTTCCCGCCCCGATGTCCGCGACCAGGGTCTGCGCGACACCGTCCTGGTCAAGGAGCTGGTCGAACTCCTGGTGCGCTTCACCCAACCGGCGGAAACCAAGCCGTTCATGCACCACTGCCACATCCTCGAGCCTGACGACAACGGGATGATGGGCCAGTTTCTGACCACCTGGCTGGAAGCCGCCTCGGCGGCGGTTGTTGACTGCCCAGAGCCTACGCCCATCCCGACAGCAACGGAGACGATGATGACCTATCACTTCTCACGAATGATCGACCTGCCGTTCGACGACGCGATCGCCGCGACCACCGACGCCCTCAAGAAGCACGGCTTCGGCGTCCTGACCGAGATCGACATCCAGGCGACCCTGAAGAAGAAGCTCGACGTGGACTACCGGCCCTACCGCATCCTTGGCGCCTGCAACCCCCAAATGGCTTACCAAGCGCTCCAGGCCGAGGACAAGATCGGCACCATGCTGCCCTGCAACGTCATCGTCCAGCAGCGTGAGGACGGGAAAGTGGAGGTCTCGGCGGTGGACCCGGTGTCGTCCATGCAGGCCATCGACAACCCCAAGCTCGCCGACACCGCTGGGAAAGTACGGGACATGCTCCGGCAGGTCATCGACGAGATCGGCGTGCGGGCCTGACCCCGCACTCCTGCACAGCCAGGGAAAGCGCAACACGGGGCTCATCCTGGACCGAAGCCGAGGGGTGTTGGTGCATCGAGGTCCGCGTGGGCGCACCGATGCGGGACATGCCTCTTGATCAGGCGGTGCGGACGGAGTTCGGGCGTGCCTGATCGATCATCCGGTTCGGGATGGTGACGCCGACCGCCGCTTCGGCCTGCTGGCCGGTCAGCGTGCGAGTGTGAAGCTGATCGCCAGGAATGCGTTTGTAACGCGCCATGGCGGTTTCCGCCTTCGCCCTCTGCCCATAGTTCGTTTGCCTTTGCCAGCCCGGCCGCCCGTGCTCGGGGATGGTCTGGTGGATCGGTTCGCCGTCGTACGTGCCGTCAGCCATGGCGGTGCCGATGCGGCCGCTGGTCTGGCCGAGCAGTGGACCGACCTGGGAGGCCTCGCCGTCCCTGGTGGTCGTCAGGGTGGCGGCGACGATGCTGTTGCTGGCGGCGTCCACCGCCAGACGAAGCTTGTGCCAGGTCCGCGGCCCCCGTACGCCATGCATGTCGCGATGCCACCCGCCGGCGCCGTAGACCTTCAAGCCGGTGCTGTCGATCACCAGCGTGACCGGGCCCTCAGGCAGAGCGGAGGCCAACACCGGCGTCAAGCGCCTCGCCCGTCCCGCGCAATCAACTTTCAAAGCACGCTCTGACGACTTTTTGCGCCAACCACCGTCGGCGTTCTACAACCCGCTTTCGCGGATCAATACGCCCACGGCGGTGCGCCAGAACTGTGCGGCCAAGCTTTCGCTCTCGCCCTCCAGCAGAACGGTGCCGCGCTCGATGCGGGCTGGGGCGGTCAGCGGCTCCGTGGGCTTGAGCAGCACGCGATAGATCGGCGCCTCGGGAATCAGCGCCTTGTCCCGCCCCTCGTGCACCGGAACAGCACCACCGTGCAGCGAGGCCAGCGCGGGCTCAGGCAGCGCGCGGCTGCTGGCCGTGGCGATGGAGACTACCGTCGCCGGCACCCAGCGACGGCCGAGATCATTGGGCAGGAAGCGCGCCGCGGCGCCGACCGCGATGCGTTTCAGGTCAGCCTCGGGGATGTAGGCCTCAACGACGGCGGACGTGGGGTCGATGAGGGTTGCCAGCCGGACGTTCTCGCGCAGCCATTCGCCAGCCGCCAGCGGGTCGGCCACGTCCACCACCACGCCGTCGGCCGGTGCCGCGACGGTGAGGCGAACAGCTTCGGCCTCAAGCCCGGCGGCCTCGGTCTGGGCGGCTTCCAGTTCGCGCCACGTCGATTGCGTGTGCTCGATCAGATCACGGCTGAGACTCTGCACCTGGGTGCGCTCGCGCAGCGTCTCCACCTTGCGGCGGGCCTGCGCCAAGTCGTTTGCAAGGTCCGGGGACTCGAACCGGAACAGAACGTCGCCCTTCGCAACGGGAACGCCGGGCTTGACTGGCATCTCGGCCAGCCGGGCGCTCTTCGGCACAAAGAGCTGCGTCTGTTGCGCCGCCTTGAGGATCGCCGGGGCCGACACCGTGCCGCGCCACGGGAGCAGTGCCAGAGCCAACGCCGCGACGGCAAAGAGGCCGGTGACGAGCGCATGGCGGTTCGCGCGGACCCGGCCTCGGCGGCGCGCCCACTGCGACAGTTCGGCGGCGACGGGCTTGACGATGAACCACCCGATTTCGACGGCCATCAGGAACAGCCCCAGCAGCTTGAAGAAGACGTGATATACAAGAAGCGCGATGCCGAGGAACAGGAAGAACCGGTACACCCAGGTCGCGTAGGCATAGACCAGCAGGATGCGCCGGGTGCGTGGCGCGAACACCTCCGGCGCCGGGTCGCCGAACCCGAAGAGCGCTTCGCGCAGGCGCCAGCGCGCCAGCGCGAAGGCGCGATCCTGCAGGTTCGGCACGTCCAGCCAGTCGGACAGCAGGAAATAGCCGTCGAAGCGCATCAGCGGGTTGAGGTTCACCGCGAGCGTCAGGAGCCACGTCGAACTGGCGAGCAGGAAGACGGCGCTGCGCAGCGGCCCGTCGGGCAGGAAGCTCCAGGCCAGCGTAGCGTACGCGGCCAGCACCAGCTCGGCGGCCAAGCCGGCCGCGCCGATGGCGAGGCGCTGTCGGCGCGAGGGAAGCTTCCACGCCTCGCTGACGTCGGTGTAGAGCACCGGCCACAGCACCAGGAACACAACACCCATGCTCGGGACGCGGCATCCCAGACGCCGCGCGGTGTACGCGTGCCCCAGCTCGTGCAGCACCTTCGCTCCGGTGAGCGCCACGGCTGAGAGCAGAGCACCCTCCAGCGAGAAGAAGTGCAGGAAGGTGGTGCGGAAAGCGTCCCATTGCCGCAGCGCCAGATGCCCGCCGAGCAGCGCCGCCAGCACCGTCAGCGCCAGGAAGGTGCGGGTGTACAACAGGCTCACCAGCGGCAGCGTGGCGACCAGGATGCGGTCGGGGCGCACCAGCGGCAGGCGGATCGACAGATAGGTCTTCAGGAGCCACATCAGCCAGTGCGGCCGATGCGCCGCCGCAACGGCCTTCAACCGGCCAAGCGCCTCATCGCCGTGCGCCTGGAGCAATCCCTGTCCCCACAGAAACTTCGCGAAGCCTTCCACCTGCTCCGAGGTGGCGGGAATGGTGGTTTCAGCGGCGACGGACGCGGCGACGGACGCGGCGTCGCCGCGGTGCCAGCGCGACAGCATCTCCAGTTCCGCCCAGCCGACGCGGTAGAAGCGGTGGGCTGCCGGGTCGTGCAGCGTCCAACTCGGGGCACCGTCCGGCGTGCGCGGGCCGGGGTGCAGCGACAGTTCCTCGCGCAATGGCGGGAGACGGAGAGCCTGAGCGGGCACCGCCGCGCGCCCTACACGCCCAACCGCTGCCGCAGCGCGGCGAGCGGCCGGCGCAGCAAGGCGTAGCCCAGCGTGCTGTCCTCACCGTAGAGCTTCGCGATGCCCTTCAGGCCGATGCGGGGTACCGAGGTGCCGGAATCGAACGTCGCCTTCAGCCGGTAGGCCAGCACACCCTCCGGCGTGACGTCGGCCTGATAGCCGGCAAAGCTCAGGCGGGCCGGGATCGGGCGCTGCGGATCGACGTTGAGGAACAGCCTCACCTCCGCGCCGGTCTCCAGTGCGATGGCGTCGGCGACGGGAAGGCGGATCTCCAATTCGGTCTCCTTCGGATCGGCGACCACCAGAATACGTTTGCCGATGCCGACGGGCTTGCCGATCCAGTCGTTGACGTCGTCGAAAATGGCGATGCCGACGCGCGGGGCGCGGATCTCGATGCGGGAGAGCAGTTCCCGGACGTAGGCGACCTCCGCCGCCTGCTGGTCGACGCGGCCCTTGAGCGTGGCCAAGTTGGCCTTGCTGCGGCTGTCGAACAGCGCTTGCTGCGACGCCTGCCGGTGCTCCGCCTCGGCGACCTCCAGCGCTTTGCGCGCGACGTCCAGCCGGTTGAGCAGACGGGTGCGGTCGAGCGCCAGGAGCACCTGCCCCTCCGACACCGCCTCGTTCGGAGCCACTTCGAAGCGGTCGACCACACCGTCGATGGGGGCTCGCACCACAGTCGGCGCGCGGGCGATCACCTCGGCCGGGGCCAGCGCCGACTGCGGCATGGGCAGCGCCAGCGCTCCCGCGGCCAGCGCCAGGGCCAGCGCGACCAGCACCACCCGGCCGCGTTTCGGCAGGCGCCAGCCGCCGCGGCGGCGCTCCAGCGCGGACCAGGCGTGGCCATAGGCGTCGGCGACGTAGCCGAGCACATGGTTCTCCGCCGTGCTCCAGGCCTCGTCGCGGGCCAGGAGCAGCGCGCCGTTTGGGCCGAGCGGCAGCCACAGGCCATGCGGCGGCAGCCAGTCGGCCCAGTCGCGCGCAAGGTCCGGTGGCAGGTCGGCAGCGGCGAGCGGCACCGGCCCGCCGTTGCCGTGGGCCGCGTGCGCCCAAGCCAGGACACGGCCGAGCCAAAGCACATAAGGCGTGTTCCGGTCGACCAGCGGCACGCCGGACAGCGCGGCGACCCGGCCGAGGCTGCTCCACAGCACGGCCTGCCGGTAACGGACTAAGCCCGGCGTCTCGTTGACCGCCAGGAAGCCGAACTCCTCCACCGTCGTCGTGGCGCGGGCGCGGCGCTCGAGCTGGAGCAGACCGGTCAGCACCAGGAGTTGGCGGTTCCCCTCGGCCGGCGCGGCGTCGATCCTGGATGCGGCGGACATGCTGGTCATTCGCTCGGCGGCTGGAAGGTGGCGTTGCCGCTCATGCCGGCCAGCAGTTCCGGAAAGCGGCCGTCGATGGCGCCGAACACCTTGACCGACTGACTCACCGGGTCGATGCGGGCGGCGAGGCGGACGAGCTTGGCGGGGTAATCGCGCCCGGTCTCCTCCAGGCGCAGCGTGAAGGGCGTCCCGGGCTTCAACCAGGGCAGCCAGCGCGAGGGCACCGCCAGCTCGACCTCCAGCTCGCGGTCGTCGAGGATCTCCAGCAACTCGTGCCCTTCGCCAACGAACTGGTGCCGCTTCACCTTCAGCTCGACGACGCGGCCGGCGAAGGGGGCGGGCACGGCGCAGCGCTCGACCAGCGTGCGCATCATCGTCACCTCGGCCTCGGCTGCGGCGAGCTGGGCGGCGGAGGTCTCCATCTCCAGCGTGCTGTTGGAGCCCAGCTTGTCGAGGCGGGCGTGCACCTGGTAGGTCTTGCGGGCGCCCTGCAGCTGCGCCTGCGCCTTGTCGAGACGCGCCTTATGCAGCGTGCAGTCGAGCACCACGAGCTTCTGCCCCTCGGCGAAGCGGTCGCCCTCGCGCACCGACAGCTCGGCAATCTTGCCGGGGATCTCGGTGGACAGCACCGTGCTGCGCACCGGGCTGAGCTGGGCGCGGATCTCCGCCGGGGTGCCGGTCTGCGCTGCGGCCGCGCTGGCTACGGCGAGAAGCGCCATGAGAAGCGCCGCGGGGACCGTCGCCCTGACACCCATCATGACGTCGGCTCGCCCGCGGGCGCCTGCGCCGTTGGAACCGCGGCCGGCGGCTCCTCGTAGTGCAGGCGGCCGGCCTGCCAGTCCTCGGCGACCTTGGCGAGGCCGGCGGTGATGTCCTTGATGCCGTGGCTTTCCACGGTCTCCGGCAGGGCATCGAGGCCGAGGGCCACGTACAGGCTCGACATGGCGTTCTGCAACTCGGCGTAGGCGCGGTCGCGCGCCAGCTTGGCGCTGACCGCCAGCGCCTTGGAGCGGATGCGCTCCAGCGCCGACTCCGCGTCGGCGGTGGCGGCCTGCTGGACGTTCTCGTTGATGCGCCGCTCGATGCTCTCCAGCAGGCGCGCCTGCTCGAAGTTGGTCTTGCCGCGGACGTACTGCTGGTAGGCGACGTGCACCTGGGTCAGCGTCGCCACGTTCAGGGCCATGCGGCGGAAATCGCCAGCCTCCTCCTGCGCCTCGGCGGCGCGGATGGTCGCCGGGCCGGAGAACAGGTTGAGCAGGTTGTAGCTGAGCCGCGCCCCGGCCTCCGCCCACATGTTGTGGATGAGGTAGGAGTTGCTGTCGTAGTTGATAGAAGTGTTCAGGCCGATGCCCGGCAGCATGCGCACCATCGCCTTGCGCACCTCGGCCAGATTGACGCGCTTCTGGTACTGCTCCTCGCGCATTTCGGGGCGGTTGAGCAGCGCGATGGTCTCCATCTTCTCGATGGGCATGGCGACCTCAGGGATCACCTGGGTGAAGCCCTCCGGCAGAGCCAGCGTGAAAGGCTGGCCGAGGGGAAGGTTCATCAGCGCGGCCAACTGCGCCTTGGAAATGGAGAGGTCCTGCTGCACCGTCTCCAACTGGCGGATGATCTCGATCAGCGCCTTCTGGAAGCGCAGCGCCTCCAGCGGCGGCTTGAGCCGCTCCTCCTCGACCTTCTTCGAGTCATCGAGCGCCTTGCGGGCCTCGGTCAGGATCGGCTCGATCTCGCCTTGCAGGCGCTCGGCGCTGGCCGCCAGCCAGAACGACGCGCGCACCTGCTGGATGATGGAGTTGGCGAGGCGGCGGCGGCGCTCCTGCGCGATCAGCACACGGTCCGCCTGCTGCTTGGCCTGGAAGTAGCTGACGCCGAAGTCCAGCAGGTTCCAGGTCAGGCCGAGGTCGGCGGTGTAGCGCGTGCGGTCCTGGCTGATCGCCGGCTCGATCGAGCGGAAGTTGGTGATGGTGTTGCGGCTGAGCGACTCGTTCGCCTTGTCGCGGGTGTTGTAGCCGGCGCTGGCGGCCAGCTTCGGCAGCATGTCGTAGCTGCTGACGTCGAGCTGGCGGGCCTGGAGCAGTTGCTCCATCAGCGCCTGCCGGGCGTCCAGGTTGTACTTGATGGCACGCGCCATCGCCTCGGCCAGGGAGACCGGGCCGGTGACCGGCTCCTGGTCTGCGTAGAGGCGGGTACGGTCGGCCTGCACCTGGGTAAAGCGCTCCTGCAAGCTCAGCGGTTCCAGCTCGACCGCGCAGCCGGCCGCCAGCACACCCACCGCCGCCAAAAGAGTCAGGCGCAGCGCCCGGCGGCGGCGCCGGACAAGCCCTTGGATGCGCGCTTCAGCCCACGCCATTCACCGACACCCTCATTCCCATCGTCACAACTTCCATGAGACGAATAGACAAATGATTGAAAAAATCAAGTCAATAGGTCATGGTGCATTTATAGGCTCGTCCTTATCACGGGTTCCGCCGTATAGCGGCAATTAAATATGGTTAAGTCATTGTGAATTTCGTCACGTCTTGTTGCATTTTGACGCATTTGCGGTATCGCGATTTAGAAGGTTCGAATTTCTACCGGTATGCAAGTCATAGTAGTTGACGTGCGCGCCTGATTTACTGGGTTGGCGCAAAAAGCTTTAGATTCTAATGGATTTTGGTTCGTTTTCTACGCAACTCCCGGTTATGGGACGCAAGGAACGGAGTCGGCAGGGATGGGGATCATGAAACGCGTCGCGGGCCGGCACCTGGCCAAGGGGACGGCAGCGCCGAACGCGCTGGCGCTGGAACCGCGCTTCCTGTTCGACGCGGCGGGCGTCCAGACAGCGGCTCAGACGGCCTTGCCCGACAGCCACCCCGACGCGCTGCCCGTCACCCATGACTCGCTTGGCGATCCCAACCTGCTGAACGCGCTGGCCGGCACCCCGGCACCGGCCACGGCACCGCAGGACGCCGCCCCCCGGCGCGAACTGGTGGTGGTTGATCCATCCGTCGCCAATCAGGCGACGCTGCTGTCCGATCTCAAGCCGGGTACCGAGACGCTGATCCTTCAGGCCGGGCGCGACGCGCTGGTGCAGATCGCCGAGGCGGTGCAGCAACACCCCGGCTTCGACGCCGTGCACATCCTCTCGCACGGTTCGCGCGGCGAACTGGCGCTCGGTTCGACGGCGCTGACGCCCGACACGCTGGCCGAACACGCGGCGGAGCTGAACACCATCCGCACCGGCCTGGCGCCGGGGGCCGACATCCTGCTGTACGGCTGCGATGTGGGCGCCGGGCCGGAGGGCGCGGCCTTCCTCGGCCGCCTCGCCGAGGCGACCGGGGCCGACGTGGCGGCATCGGTGGACGCCACCGGCTCGGCCCAGCGCGGCGGCAACTGGACGCTGGAAGCCGCGACCGGCAGCATCGAAACGCCGGTGTTCGCCAGCGCGCGCACGCAGGCGGAGTACAAAGGACTGCTAACCTATTCGCTGGCCGGCTCCACCGGCTGGGTGCCGCTAATGGGCAGCGGCACCAACGACCCGATCGGCGACAGCCAGGCCAAGGCGGCGGACACCGATCTGGTCGGCGACAGCAACCACGCGGTGCTGTACGGCGCCTACGACGACAACGGCACGCCGAACAACACCGCCGACGACCTGATGGCGTTCCGGGTGCGCATCGACAACCCGACCAGCACCTCCTACTTCGGCGGCGTCGCAATCGTCGGCATCGACGCCAACCGCGACGGGCGGGTGGACGTCTTCCTCGGGGTGGACGGGCGCAACAACACACAGGCGATCCGGATCTTCGATCCCGGCACCGGCCTCAACAATTCGCCCAACACCACCTCGACGCAGCCGCTGCCGGTCGGCTGGCTGGCCAACAACGGTGTCTACGCCTTCACGGCGGCCAACTACGCGGTGCGGCCGGTCACCTCGGCCACCGACCCGCAATGGGACGGCACCACCGACTTCGGCAACGACGGCCATGCCGACGCCTTCGTCAGCTTCAAGGTGCCGATCGCCGATTTGGCCACCGTGCTCGCCAAGCCCTCGGCGGCCGACCGCAACGGCGTGGTTGGGCCGCGCGGCACCACCGGTATCGCCGGCTTCACCAAGGACACCGTCGTGTCCTACGTGCTGATGACCGAGACGCAGCCGGGCCCGCTGAATGGCGACTTGGCCGGCGTCGGCGCCAACTACGACAAGAACACCACCTTCGCGCAGCTCGGCGTCTTCACCGCGCCGCAGACCGCCGCCGCCCCGGTGGCCGCTGGCCTCTCGGTGGACGTCACCGACCGGATCGGCGACGGCAACCTGTCGGCGGCCGAGGATTCGGCCACGGTCATCAGCGGCACCGCGCCGGCCACGGTGACCGCGGGCAGTTGGGTCAAGGTTACGGTGACGGACGCCTCCAGCGGCACCGTCACCACCTACACCCAGATCACGGCCGGTCACACCTGGTCGGCCACCGCCAACCTGTCGGGTCTCGCCGACGGCACGCTGACCGTCACCGCCGAGCTGTGGACCACGGGCGACGGCACCGGGGCACGGCAGACCGGCTCGTCTGGCGACAGCACCACGGTGCTGCACGACCGTACGCCGCCGCTGGTGGGTGTTGACTCCATCGCCACCGCCGGCAAGCCGGTGGTGAGCGGTACCAGCAACTTGCCGGCGGGCTCGCAGATCACCGTCGTCATCGACCCGGACAACGACAGCGGCACCAACAACGCCGTCACCTACAAGACCACGGTGCAGAGCGGCGGGGTGTGGAGCATCGACCTTGCCACCGCGCTCGCCGCCTCGGGGGCGCTGCCGGCGGGCGGGCTGACCGGCTACGCCAGGATCACCGCCACCGGCACGGACGCCGCCGGCAACACCACCACGGCCACGGGGCAGAACAAGCCGACCGTCAACGTGCAGACCACCACCAGCGTGCGGCCGACGGTGACCGGCACCTGGACGAACGTGTCCGGCGACACGCTGGCGGTCGTCATCGACGGCACCACCTACACCACCGCGAACGGGCTGGCCATCAGCGGCAACACATGGTCGGTGGTGCCATCCTCCGACCTCGGCGCCACGACGCACGAGGTGGTGGCGACGGTGACCCGCGGCGGCACCCAGGTGGTCGACGCCTCGACCGGCGAGGTGATCGTCGTCACCGGACCTTCCATCGGCATCGGCTCCGCCGCCACCAGCAACATCCTGCGCCCGACCCTCACCGGCACCTCCACGGTGACCAGCGGAACGATCTTCGTCCGCATCGACCCGGGCAACGACGGCGACCTCGCCGACGCCGTGACCTATTCGGTGAGCACCGACGCCAGTGGCAACTGGACGCTGAACACCGCCACCGCAACGCCGATCTCCGGCATGGCACCGTCGGCCGGCTTTGCCGGCGCCAACGGAGTCCTGGCAACGGCCACCAGTGGCGGCGCCTCGGCGAGCGCCACGCAGGTGCTGACGGTGTCGATCCCGACGGTGACGGTCGGCTCCATCGAGACGGCCATCTCCGGCAACGTGACGGGCGTGGCCACCCGCATCCTCGGCGACAGCATCCTGAACGCCGGGGAGAACACCAACGTCACCGTCTCCGGCACCAGCACGGCGATCACCGGCTCCGTTCTCGACGTCGTGGTGTCGGACGCCAACGGCAACCGGGTGGCCACCACGGCGACGGTGCAGGCTGGCGGCACCTGGTCGGCGACCGGGCTGAACCTGTCGACGCTGGACAACGGCACGCTGACCGCCAAGGCGACCCTGCAGGGGACGAGCTTCGAAGGAACGAAGACGGTCGCCCACGACAAGACGCCGCCGCGCATCTTCTTCTCCAACGCCTCGGTGATCTCGCGCCAGAACGGCAGCATCAACGGCACGACCGAGCTGGCGGCCGGCTCGACCATCTCGATCCAGATCCTCAACGGCGCCACCAGCCTGCACACCGGCACCGCCACCGTGCAGGCCGGCGGCACCTGGAGCTACAGCTACCCGAACAGCCTTGCGGCGAACGGCACGACGGTCACCATCGTGCTGTCCTCGACGGCCACCGACACCGCCGGCAACGTCGCCCAGAGCGCGACGCGCGCGCACGTGCTGGACAACGGCAAGAACTCGGCCGGGACGACGGTGACCGTCAACGCCATCGCGACCGACAACGTCATCAGCCTGGGCGAGTTCGATTCCGGCCTGACCATCACCGGCTCGACCACCGTGACCGGGCCGACGGTCACCCTGACGATCAGCGACGGCACCACCACTGTCACCAAGACCGCCGCCGTCAGCGGCAGCACTTGGTCGACGACGCTGACGCTGGCCGAGGTGCAGTCGCTGAAGAACGGCGGACTGACGGTCTACGCCACCGCGGCCAACGCGTCGGTGGAGGTGGTCGGGGTGGCGACGCCGACGCTGTCGGTGGCGCCGCCGACGCTGACCATCACCGACAACGTGCCGGGCGTGGCGAACGGCGCGGTGACCTTCACTTTCATCTTCAGCGAAGCGGTTTCCGGGTTCGACGCCAGCGACGTCACCGTCACCAACGGCACCAAGGGTGCGTTCTCCGGTTCCGGTACCACCTACACGCTGGTGGTCACGCCGACCTCGAACAGCGCCGGCACCGTCTCCGTCGCGGTGAACGACGCCGCTGCGAAGGGCACCATATCCAACCGCGACAACATCGGCGCGACGGCGACGCAGACCTACGACACCACCACCCCACCGAGCGTGACGGTGAACGCCGCCGCCCTGGCCACCAGCGCGAGGCCGACCATCACCGGCACCACGACGCTGCCGGCCGGCGCGTCGGTGGTGGTTACCATCGACCCGGACAACAACGCGGCGACCAACAACACGCTGACCTATTCCGCCGTCGTGCAGAGCAACGGCACCTGGAGCGTCGACATCGCCGCCACCGCGCCGACCTCCGGCACCCTGGCCGCCGGCGGTCTGTCGAGCTTCGCCAAAGTGACGGCCACCGCCACCAACGCCTACGGCACCTCGGCCACGGCGACGGCACTGAACACGCCTACGGTGGATTCGCTGATCACCAGCAACACCCGGCCGACGATCACCGGCACCTGGGCCAACATCGCCGGCGACACGCTCGCGGTGGTCATCAACGGCGTCACCTACACCGAGGCGAACGGCAAGCTGACCATCAACGCCGACAACACGTGGTCGCTAGTCGCCGACACGCTGCCCGGCAACAGCTACGACGTGCAGGCGACGGTGACGCGCGGCGGCAGCTCGGTCCTCGACGTCACCAGCAGCGAGCTGGTGGTGGATACAACACTGCCCGCGGTGGCCTTCACCTCGGCGGCGGTGACGAAGAACCCGATCCCGACCATCACCGGCACCACCGACCTGCCCGTCGGCACGGTGCTGACCGTCGTCATCGACCCGGACAACAACGCAGCGACCACCAACAGCATCACCTACCTGACCACGGTGCAGGCCGGCGGAACCTGGAGCATCGACACCGCCACCGCGGTGCCGGCTGACGGCATCCTGCCCCCCAGCGGCCTGTCGGGACTGGCGAAGGTCACGGCGACCGGCACCGATGCCGCCGGCAACAGCAGCACGGCGACGCAGGTGCTGAACGTCGACCTCGACCCGCCCGCGCTCTCCATCACCTCGAACGCCAAGACACGCGACACCACGCCGGTGATCGCCGGCACCACCGACCTGCCGGCCGGCTCGACCCTCACCGTCACCATCGACCCGAACAACGACGGCGACCTGACGGACGCGCAGACCTACACCACCACGGTCCAGACCGGAGGCTTCTGGTCGGTCGAGGCGACCACGGCGCTGAGCGGCTCGGTGGGCGTGCGCGCCAGCGGCACCGACGCCGCCGGCAACGCCACCATCACGACGCAGACGCTGACCATCGACGCCACCGCGCCGGTGGTGGCGATCACCAGCACCTTCGGCGACACGAACGGCAACGGCTGGGTCTCGGCGGCGGAGAACAAGACGATCGCCGTCGGCGGCACGACCACCGGCGTGCCGGTCGGGTCTACGCTGACCGTCACCATCACCGACGGCACCAACACCGTCCAGGACACCGCCACCGTCAACGGCGACGGTACCTGGTCGATCGCCACGCTCGACCTCACCCGCTACGGCTTCGTGGACGGGGTGGTGGCTGTCACTGCCACCTACCGCGAGGGCAACGACGAGTACCGCGCGGTGTCGAGCTTCCAGCACGACCAGACGCCACCGGGCGCGACGCTGACCGCCGGGACCACTGCCATCAACGGACCGGTCACCGTGACCGCCACCTTCACCGAGGCGGTCACCGGACTGACCGCGTCGGACTTCGCCACCTCCAACAACGCGGCCGTCTCCAACCTGTCGAGCAGCGACGGCGGCAAGACCTGGACCTTCACCCTGACCCCGGCGGTCACCGGCTCGGCGGCCGTCTGGCTGCCGGCGAGCACGGCGACCGACGCCGCCGGCAACGCCAACACGCTCTCCGCTCCGCTGCTCTTCGACGTCACGTTGCCGACGCCGGACACCTTTGCGCCGACGCTGGTCAGCGTGCTGCGTCCGGCCGCCGCCGCGTCGCTCACCAACGCCGACAGCGTCACCTTCCACGTCGCCTTCAGCGAGGCGGTGACCGGCGTTGATGCCGACGACTTCGTGGTCAAACTCGATGGCGCGACGATTGCCCCGACGGTGTCTGTCAACGCGGTGGCCGGCGTTCCCGGCGCCTACGACGTGACGGTAGGCGGCGCCGGAATCACCAACGGCAACGGCGTGTTGGCGGTGGGCTTGGCGTCCACCGGGCACGCCATCACGGACACCGCGGCGACGCCGAACGCGCTGGCCGACAATGCGGTGGCCTCGGTCTCCGAGTCCTACACCTTGGACAACCGCGCGCCCCAGCTGGCCGCCTCCAACGGCGCCGTTGTCAACGGTTCCATCGTGACGCTGAGCTACGACGAAGCGCTCGGCTCGATGTCCCCGGCCACGACGGACTACAGCATCACCACCAGCAGCGGCACCGCGCTGTCGATCACCGGCGTCTCTCTCAACCCGGTGGACAACACGGTTACCCTGACGCTGAGCCGCGCCGTCGCCGCGACCGAAACGGTGGCGCTCACCTACACCGCCGCCAGCAAGGTACAGGACAAGGCCGGCAACCCGGCCGCCACCTTCACCAGCCTCGCGCTGACCAACAGCACGCCGGCCCCGGACACCACCGCCCCGGTTATCGACTTGGCGCCGTCGGACGCCGCGACGCTGAACCGCACGGTGATCAGCACCGCCGGCGCCGCGGTCAGCCTGGACGACAACAGCACCCCAGCGACGCTGGCCGAGGCGTCGAACGCGGTGTCGGAACTGCGCCTGACCATCGGCGGGCTGGCAAACGGCACCAGCGAGAAGCTGATCTTCGGTAACCCGGCGGCCAGCGGCGCGACGCTGAACGCCGACGGCAGCGGCGTCGGCACGACGACTGCCACGGTGGGCGGCATCAGCGTCAACATCCAGTACGCAAGCGGCACCTTCACCATCACCAAGGCCGACTGGACGCCGCTGACCGCCACGCAGGCACAGGACATCGTCCGTGACCTGCAGTACCGCAACGACGCCGGCACCATCACCGCCGGCGACCGCACAGTGGCCTTTGCCGCCACCGATTCCGCCGGCAACGTCACCGCCACGACGGCCACCGTGACGATCAACGTAACGGCGGGCGGCTCCTCCAACAACGCGCCGACGATCTCGGTAACGACGGCGAACGCGGCCTTCGTCGAGAAGGACGGTGCCGACGACGCGGCGGGTGCCAAGGCAATTCTCACCGCCGCAAACATCACCGATCTCGACCTCAGCAACCCGAAGTCGGTGGCGGTGCAGATCACCAACGCCAAGACCGGCGACCAACTGCTGTTCACCGACACGGCGAAGATCCAGGGCAGCTACAGCAACGGCACGCTCACCCTGACCGCTGTCAGCGGCCAGACGCCGACGGAAGCGGAGTTCGAGGCCGCCCTGGCGGCGGTCACCTTCAACAACACCTCCGACACGCCGGACACCACCACCCGCACCGTTGCGTTCACCGTCACCGATGCTTCCGACGCCACCAGCACGGCGGCCACCGCGTCCGTGACGGTGACGGCAACGAACGACACGCCGACGCTGTCCGTCACCAGCGCCGGCGCCGCCTTCGTCGAGAAGGACGGCGCGGACGACAAGTCCGGCGCCAAGGCGATCCTCACCGCGGCGACGATCACCGATTGCGATCTGACCAACCCGAAGTCGGTCAGTGTCACGATCACCAACGCCAAGACCGGCGACGAGCTGCTGTTCACCAACACGTCCAAGATCCAGGGCAGCTACAGCAACGGCACCCTGACGCTGAGCGCGGTCGGCGGCCAGACGCCGAGCGCGGCGGACTATCAGGCGGCACTGACGGTGGTGCGGTTCAACAACACCTCCGACAGCCCGGACACCACCACCCGCACCCTGGAGTTCACGGTCACCGACGTTGCCGACGTGACCAGCACCGCGGCCACCGCCTCCGTTTCGGTCGCCGCCACCAACGAGGCGCCCACCCATGGCACCGTCACAGCCGACCCCATCGGTCAAGCGCTCGCCGGCGGCACCACGCACAGCGTCACGGTGGTCTATGACGACGTTGACGGCACCATCGCGCCGGCGAGCATCGGCACCGGAAACATCACCGTCACCGGACCGGGCGGCACAACGCTGACCATCACCGACGCCTCCTGGAACGCCGCGACCAGCACCGCGACCTACACCATCGCCGCCCCGGGCGGAACTTGGAACGACGCCGACAACGGCACCTACACCGTCGCCATCAACGCGAATCAGGTGAAGGACGACACAGGCGCCGCCGTCGCGGCCGACGCGAACGCCAAGACCTTCACCGTGTCCCTGGACACCACCCCGCCGGGCGCACCGGCCCTGACGCTGCTGGCCGCTTCGGACACCGGGGCCAGCGCCACCGACCGGCTGACCGCCAACGTCACGCCCACGGTGCGCGTGACGCTGACCGGCACCGGCGCGGTCTCGGGGGATCACGTGGGCTTCCACCTGAACGGCACCGGGCCGATCCGCACCGTCCAAATCGCTGCCGGCGACATCCAGGCGGGATACGTCGATGTGGCGATGCCCGATCTCGGCGCAGATGGCCTGAAAAACCTCGGCGCCCGGATCATCGACGCGGCCGGCAATCCCGGAACGCCGAGCGATCTGCTGCCCGTGATGCAGGACACCGCCGGACCGCTCCTGCAGGCCGCTTCGGTGGACGGGAACACGCTGACGCTGCGCTACGACGACGCCTCCCAACTCGATGCGGTGCAGACGGCCGCCCCCACTGCGTTCACCGTGACGGTCGGCGGAGCCTCGGTCGCGGTGACCGCGGTGGCCGTGAACGCCGACGCCAAAACGGTGACGCTGACGCTCGCTGCCATCGCCGGCCATGGGCAGGAGGTCAAGGTCAGCTACGCCGACCCGACCACCGGCAACGACACCAACGCCGTGCAGGACCGCGCCGGCAACGACGCGGCGAGCGTGATCGAGCGTGCCGTGACCAACAACACGCCCGTCCCCCCGCCGGAAGAGCCAACGACGCCCCCCGTGCCCCCGCCGGTGACGCCGGTGACGCCCGTGGTCACCCCGCCGGTTACCCCGGTGACGCCGCCGGTGGTCACCCCGCCTGAGACTCCGCCCGTGACGCCAACGCCGGTGGATCCGCCCGTGGTGACGACTCCGCCGGTCACTCCACCGGTCACCCAACCCGTGACCCCGCTTCCGACGCCGGAAACCACCGTTCAGCCGCCCCCGCCTCCGGCTCCCGTGCCGCCGCCAGCCCCCACGCCGGTGGTGATGACGCCTCCCACCCCGGTGGCGCCGGTGCCGACCATCCTGTCCGTGGTGCAGACCAACCCGACCGGCACCGGTACGGGCCCGGTCGTTCCGGTACCGCCCTCGCCGATCGTTTCCACCGTGTCGGTGCTGGCGCCCGCCCCGGCGCCGGCGCCAACCATCCCGGCACCGGTGGTCGCCCCGCCACCGGCTCCGACGCCGCCCGCCCCGGCAACGCCGACTCTCGGACCGTCGCCCTCCTCGTCCGGCACGCCATCGGGCACTGGGGCTTCGTCGGGAGCCGCCAACACCAGCCTGTCGGTCGGCGGCGCCTCGCGGCCGAACGGCCTGCCGCCTCCCGTGGCTCTGGCGCCGCAGGGCTCGGCGACCGGACCGACGCTGCAGGTGGTCGGCACCGTCGGCGACCGGGCGGTGCAGATAGGCCAGCCGAACAACATTCCGATCCCGGCAGGCACGTTCCAGAGCACCGACCCGCAGGCCAACGTCACGCTCGAGGCGACGCAGGCGGACGGGTCGCCGCTGCCGGTGTGGCTGAAGTTCGATGCCTCCAGCGGCACCTTCACCGGCAACCCGCCACCGGACGCCCAGGGAGCCGTGAACATCAAGGTGATCGCCCGTGACGACCAGGGCTCGCAAGCGGTGACCGAGTTCCGCATCAACGTCGGCCGCACCAGCAATGGCGATGCGACGGACGGCGGCTCTCAAGGTCCCAATCGACCGCCGTCACGCACCGATGCCCCCGCGCGGGACGACGCCCAGCCCCCGCAGGGCGACCTGCCCTCGGAAGCCCCCCCGGATCAACCTGCGGCATCGGGGCGGAACGGCCAGCGCGCCGATGCGGAACCGGCACCGGTCGGCAAGCCCGCCTTCAGCACTCAGGTGGGCGCAGCCAACGGCAACTCCCTCGTCACGGAGGCGGCGGCGTTGCTGCAGAGCCTGGAAAGGATGTTGTTCGGGTAAGGCGTGTTCCGGGGCTGACAAGGTCGGGCGCCCCCGCCGTCGCCCGACCTGCCAGTGGATCTGCGCCTCACTGACAGGTCACGATCCCGCCGACGCCGAAGCAGGACAGGGGGGTGCGACCCGGCACGTAGACCCTGTAGCTGCCATCACCAGGGGGCTGAGGACGCGAAGCCCGCATCGAGGCGGCAATGTCGCTCAGGTCGGACGGGCTGACGCGCGTCCGCGGTTGAGCCTGGGGTTGGGCCTGGGAGCGCTTGGCCGACACGCCGTCTTTCCGCTGCGCTGGGCCTGCCGCAGTGGCGGCCTTGCCCGCATCGGACCGCGCCAGGGCTCCATCGGGGGGCGGGCTCATCAGTGCGATGGTGATCATCGTCAGCAGCGCCACTCGCATCGCAGCCTCCTCACTGAAGTGCAGTCACCATATTAGAATTAGAGCTTGTTCTCTAAACGCGGGCATCGGGTCCAGCCCTCGGAAGCGGTAATTGGGATCTCTTGCCGGTTCCACGGTTCTCTCCGAGGTCAGGACGAGCCTGCCTCATGATGGTGTCTGGAGCATCGGCGCCCCAATGTTTGCATCGCGGTGCTGTCGTCGAGGCACCGTCAAGTTCGGGTTGGCCGAGGCGGCGGGGTGACGGTATAGGGCCGGCATGACGACGCGCCCCGTTCCGATGTACGCCGGCTACCGCTTCCCTGCTGAGATGATCAGCTATGCGGTGTACCTGTGCTTCCGTTTTCCGCTGAGCCTGCGCATGGTCGAGGAAATGCTGGTCTTGCGCGGCATCACGGTCAGCCATGAGACCGTGCGCCAGTGGGGCCTGAAGTTCGACCGGGCGATTGCCACCCGCATCCGCCAGCGCCACCTTGCCCACGGCGACAACTGGCACGTGGATGAGGCCGTGCTCAGCATTGCCGGCAAGAAACAGAAGGCGGCCAAGCGCCTGCTGCGCAAGCTGCTCAAGAAGCAGGGCCGGGCGCCGCGTGTGATGATCACCGACAAGCTGAAGTCCTACGCCGCGGCCAAGAAAGATCTGAAGCTGCGCTGCGAGCACCGCCAGCACAAGGGCCTCAACAACCGAGCGGACAACTCACATCAGCCGACCCGACGGCGCAAGCGGCAGATGAAACGCTTCAAATCACCGCGGCAGGTGCAGCGCTTCCTGTCGATCCACGACCCGATCAACAACCTCGTTCACCTCCGCCGCGATCACCTCACCGCCTCCGTATTCCGAGCCGCCCGGCTCCAAGCCTTCGCTGCCTCGGCCGAGGTGGCCGGCGCGCCCCTGGCCGCGTAATCACTCTGACCGCCGGGCGTTTCTGGTCACACCGCGCCGGCCAGCATCCCTGCCGCCAATGAGTTGACGGTGCCTCTCCGGGCTTATGGCTGCGGTTGCGGGGGGATGTCCTTGTCCGGCAGCATGGGTGCGGGCAACGGCGCCAACTCGACCGTCTTGGACTGGCCGCCGAGGAACGCCGGATCGAGGAGGCCGCCGCCGGACGGATCGCCGCCCGCCGGCACCCCGTTCGGCGACGGGGCATTGACGGCGCCCCCCTGGGGCGCGGTGTCGGCCGTGGTGCCGAAGACCTGCGCACGGCCTCCCTGCGGGCGGCCCTTCATGATCTCCCCCTGGGCGTGGCTCACCCGTCCGGCCAGACGCGGCGAGTAGGGCAGCCGGTACGCCCTCGGCTCGCCGCTGGGCAGGTTGGCCTCGTCCAGGACTTCAATCCAGAGGTGGATCGCCCCCGGCTTGCCATGCGCGGGGTCGGGCTCGACGACGCGCGTCCACAGCACCTGGAAACGGTCGGGCAACGCCGCCGGCGCCGACCAGCCCAGGAGGTGCTGGGTGGCGAAGAACACCACTAGGTAGCAGGCGCTGACCGCCACCACGGCCGCCGCCTTGAGCCAGCGCGGAAGGCGCAGCCCCGCCAGCACGACGAGCACGAGGACGCCAAGCAGCGCGTAGGCGCCGCACAGCAGGAGAACGTCGGTCTGCGTCGCGGGCACTGGTCAGCCCCCTCGCCGGCGGTGGTTGTAGAAGGTCTGCAGGATTGACTTCGCCGTGCGGTCGGTTCCGGTGACGCCACCGCCCGCGTCGAGCGTGAAGCGCACCGCCGTCCGCTCCATGCCGCCGCCGCCCAGTTCCACCGTCTCCTTCGCCACGATGGTTACGGTCGGGTTCAGCTTCTGCACCGTGACCGTGGCCGGGACCGGGTGCCCGGTCAGCGCTGCGAAGTGGTAAACGTTCACCGTGTACTCGCCAGCGACGATGCCGCGGATGCTGACCATCTCCTGCCGCGCCACCGACAGCACCTTGCGCCCGTTGACCTCCACGAAGTTGTTGGCGCCGCCACGGTTGTCGCGGTCCAGCACCATGAAGCCGGCCTCGCGCCGGCGGTACCATGCGATGTTGCCCAGGGGATCCTGGACAAAGAGGTCAAGGTCGTCGGAATGCCCGTCGGGCCAGTCCACCGTGATGAGAAACTCGGCCTTGCTGTCGACCTTGCCCTCCTTCGCCTTCGGCGAGACGATCACCAGCGCGATGAAGAACAGGAAGGCGATGGCCTGCAACGCCTTGAACAGCACGACGCTGAACGGGTCGAACGGCTCGTCGCGGTGCAGCAGGTCGAAATCGCCGATCATTCCGCGGCCTCCGCCTGGCGCTCGAGGGCCGACACGACGTGGACCTCGGTGACATCGACCGCAAAGGTGAACAGCCGCGCGGTGGCGTGGTCGAGGACGTAGTACTGCACCTTCAGCAGGATGGAGCCGACCAGCCCGGCCAGTGTCGTATACATGGCCACCGCCATGCCGTCGCTCATCAGCGCCATCGACGCCTTGACCGCCCCGCGGTCCTCGGTGTCGAGGCCGGCGATCGGCACCAGCATCATGATGAAGCCGATGATGGTGCCGAGCAGGCCGAGCTTCATCAGAGTGTCCCCGGCGAAAGCGCCGAGGTGGTTGGACCCGCGCAGCCGTTCGGCGAGGACGCGCAGCAGCAGCGTCTGGTCCAGCCGCGCCGTGCCCTGGAGCGCCGCCTTGGTCGTCAGGTCGCGGATGTGCCGGGCGATCAGCCCGCGCGGAAGGTCGGCCGCGGCCGGGCCGCCGTCCCGCACCGCCGCGGCGGCCTTCAGGGCCGCATCGCCCTCGCGCTGCACCGCCACGATCCGCCAGACGCAGTGCAGGCTGGCGGCAACGTAGAGGACGGCGATGATCGAGGAGATGTGGGTGCGGTCGCCGGTCACCATTCGCTCCACCAGTCCGAAATACCACAGCAGGACGACGGCGAAGATGCAGACCCCGGTGAAGATCATCCAGGCCAGCAGCGGCTCGCCGTGGGCGCGTCGAAGGGCGGGTTCGCCGATCATGGGGTCTGCTTCCCGTATCGTGGAGCGGAGCGGCCGGCGGCGTGAACCGCAGGCATCGCCGATCAGGCTACCGGGCGCCGGCACGGCGCCGCCAGGGCACCCGGCCCGCGGTGGCTTGGGCATAATGCCCGATCTCGCGCCGACGCTTGCCGGCGGCGCGGCGGGCTCCAGTATCGATGGGGTACCGGAGGCGGGGCCGAAGCGATGAACCTGTTCGCCCATCTCGTGCTGCGCCTCGTCGGCGTGGTTGCCCTCTGCCTGGCCCTCGCCGTCGCGTGGGTGATGGCGGACACCCGTCGGGCCATCGAGGCCCAGACCGCGCTGTCCGCCGACCGCGTCGCCCGCGCGCTGGAAACGCTCTATTGGCGCGAGCTGCTGTGGCATGGCGGCCGTCTCGGCCCGCGGGACCTGCGCCCGCGTCCGGAATGGGAGACGCTGGCCACCATGAAGGTGATCTCGCCCGGCGTGTGCGTCACCTTCGCCCCGGCCGGCGAGACGCCGCGCCGGCTGTGCAGCCAAGTGGAAACCGTCGGCCACGAGGCGCCCGCCTGGTTCGCCGCCACCTACGGGCAGATCTTCGGGAGCTTCACTCCGGCCGTGCGCCCGCTGACCCTGCGCCGCCCGGATGCCAGCACCATCCTGGCCGAGGTGGACCCCGGTGCCGCGGTGCGGCAGGCGTGGGACCAGATCCGCCTGATGGCCAGCGTCGCGACCCTGCTGGCGCTGGGAATCGGCGTGCTGGCCGCGCTGACCATCGGGCATTCGCTGCGGCCGGCGCGCACCATCGCCGCCGGGCTGCGGCGGCTGGAGAACGGCGACTATCGCGACCGTCTGCCGGACCACGGCACGGCGGAGTTTCGCCACATCGCGCGGGCGGTGAACGACTTGGCCGGGCGTTTGGCGGAGACGACGGCGCAGCGCGTCGCGCTGACCAACCGCCTGTTCCAGGTGCAGGAGGAGGAGCGCCGGGCGCTCGCCCGCGACCTGCACGACGAGTTCGGCCAATGCCTTGCCGGCATCGGCGCCCTCGCCGCCGCGGTCGAGGCGGGGTCGGCGCCCGGTCAGGCCGATCTGGTGGAGGACGCGCGCTCCATCGCCGGCATCGCCCGGCGCATGCGGGCCACGCTGCGCAGCGCGCTGGCACGGCTGCGCTCGCAGGACGTCGAGGAACTCGGGCTCGAAGCGAGCCTCGCCCAGCTCGTCGCCGGGTGGAACGTGCAGACGGCGCCGCGCGCGGTTTTCCAGCTTGACGTCGGCGGCGACCTGAGCGGGCTGCCGAACGCAGTCGCCATCCACGTCTACCGCATCGCTCAGGAATGCCTGACCAACGCTGCCCGGCACGGGCGGCCCAGCGACGTCCGCCTGCACGTTGCGCGTCTCGACCTGGACGGCGCCGGGGCGGTGGCGCTGAGCGTGGAGGACGACGGCGGCGGCAGCCTCCCATCGCTTGACGGGGCGTTCGCCGGGACGCTTGAGGGGGCGTCCGGGTATGGCCTGCTCGGGATCCGCGAGCGGGTCGCGGCGCTCGGCGGCCGCGTCTCCATCGCGCAGGCCGAGCGCGGCGTGCGCGTCGCGGCGGTGATCCCGCTGATGCGGGCACACGACCGGCCGGCCGCGGACGCGGTGCCGGCATGACTGCCATCAGGCTCATGCTGGTCGACGATCATCCCGTGGTGCGCGAGGGCTACCGGCGCCTGCTGGAACGCACGCCCGGCTACACGGTCGTTGCTGAGGCGGACGATGCGGCCTCCGCCTATCAGGCCTATCGGCGGGCGCGGCCGGATGTCGTCATTATGGACCTGTCGCTGCCGGGCGTCGGCGGGATCGAGGCGCTGCGGCACATCCGGCAATGGGACCGCCGTGCCCGCGTCCTCGTCTTCACGATGCACGGCGGTACCGGCTTCGCGATGAAGGCGTTCGAGGCGGGCGCCGCCGGCTACGTCACCAAGAGCAGCGACGCCGCCGAGCTGGTCGCGGCGGTGGCGACAGTCGCCCGCGGGGGCCGGGCGCTGAGCGACGACGTCGCCCAGGCGCTCGCGGCCGAACGGCTGGCGCACCCGGCCTCGTCCTTGGACGACCTCGGCCCGCGCGAGACCGAGATCCTCTGCCTGCTCGCCTCGGGATGGGCGGCGGAGGAGATCGCAGACGCGCTGAACCTCAGCCTGAAGACGGTCCGCAACTACCATTACCAGATCAAGGCGAAGGTCGGGGCGCGCACCGACGCCCAACTGGTCTGGCTCGCCATCGACGCCGGCTTGGTGACGGCGGCGACGGTGGACGTGTCGCATGCAGGCGAGGACGGAAAGGGATTGCCCTGCCCACGCCGTTGATCAGCCGGCGCGGACGGAGTTTGGGCATCCGAGATCGGGCATCCTGTTGCTGACCGCCACGCCGATGGCGACCGCCGTGAGGCCGGTGCAAAATGGCCGGGCTGTCGGCGGCCAAGCGGCCGACCGAGCTGGAATGCGGCCCTGCCGAAGCCGAGAGCGCGATGTCGGACAAGGCGGGCGGCAGCCGTCGCCACACGCTCCCGCCGATTCTGTTGCAGCGTTTGCGCCTTGGCGGCGATCGGGTAAAGCCGGTGCGTCGCTCAAGCGGGAAGGGCCTGCGCGATCGTCTGGCCGGCGAGGCGGGCGGTGGCAAGGAGGCGGTCCAGGCCGTGGCCCGCGCGGGCCATCCCGGAGAGGCCGGTCATGAGGGTGACGACGTAGTCGGCCAGGCGCTCGGCCGCGTCCGGGTGAGTGGCGGCGATGAAGCGGCGGATCTTGTCCTCAGCGGCAGAGCTCAGGGCGTCGGCTGCGCCGCACGTGGCGTCTGGCCTGCGGCGACACGCCTGAGCCGAGCACGGTGGTGATCGGCAGCCGGACCTGCCCCTCGGCCCCGAGTTGCTTCGCGCGTGGCGTGGACGGCGGCAAGAGGATCCGCGGTGTGAAGGTCCATATGGCCGTTGAGAAGTACGGGATCCCGCTGGCGATCGATGCTGCGCCGGCCAACGTCCATGACACCAAGGGCATCGTTCCGGTCCTGCGGGAGATCGCCGGGCGTGGCTTTCAGGGGCCGGCCATCGGGGATCTCGGCTATCGCGGTGAACGCTTGGCCAAAACCGCCGCAGCCTTCGGCATCACGGTCCGACCGATCGCCTGCGGCCGCGACCGCGTGTTCTTCCCCACCGAGATCGTCTGGGTGGTGGAGCGCTCCTTCAGCTGGATCAGCCGCTACCGGCGATTGAACACCATTGTCGAGCAGACGAAGGAGCACCTCGTCGCCTTCATTGAAATTGCCTTCGTCTCGATCCTCGCACGGCGCCTTGCGAGGCTCGCCATCCAGGCAGTTCCCGCGTGACATCCACGAACCGCTTCTCATCTCCCGTGTCTATCGGGACGCCCGGCAGACGGCCGTCGGCGGCGGCGCCAACGAGGTCATGCTGCAGGTGATCTGCAAGGAGACCGGCATCCTGCCGAAACGCGCCCCGCACTGAGCCCGGCTTCGGCCGATTCGGGAGCTTGGGAAAGCGCGGATATTGTCAGCCCTTCGATTGCACGCCATCACGTTGCGGCGAGCAGCCGCGGCGTTCCGTCGGGGGCGGTCTCGCGCCGGAGCTCGCCTTGGCGCAGCAGGTGGTTGACGTGGGCTGCTGTTTCGCCCACCGCGAAGACCATCTGGTGGTCGGAGAGCGCGCGTTCGAACAGGGCGGGCACCACGTCGCGCAACGCCACCGGCGTCCGGCAGGCGTCCAGCACCAGCAGCAGGCGGTCGGCGTGGTGGTCGAGCAGCCAGTCGATCCGGGGATGCAGCCCATGGAACGGCGCGCCATGGCCGGGCAGCACCAGGGTGTCGGGATCGACCTCCTCCGCGACCCGGCGCAGCGACGTCAGGTACTCCGCCAGCGGGTCGGCGTCCGGGTCGCTCGGCCAGACGCTGACGTTGGGGGAGATGGTCGGCAGCACGTGGTCGCCGGCCAGCAGTATCCGCCCCTGCGGATCGTAGAGGCACAGATGCTCGCTGGAATGGCCCGGACAGCACAGCAGCCGCCAGCGCCGCCCGCCGGCCTCCAGCACGTCGCCGTCGCAGAGGCGCCGGTAGGCGGCGGGAAGCGGCAGCACGAAACGGCGGTACGCATCCCCCTGGCGCACCATCTCCGCCGCTTCCGCCTCGCTGAAGCCGGCTTGCCGGAAGAAGCGGGCGAAGGCCTCGGGGCGCTCCGGCGTGTCGTCGACGCCGAGGAGCCGCCCCCACAGCCATTCCCGCTGGGTCATCAGCAGTTCCGCCCCGAAGCGCTCCACGAACCACGGGGCGAGCCCGACATGGTCCACGTGGTGGTGGGTGGCGACGACGCGGGCCACCGGCTTGGCGCCCGGCAGGACGGACAGCGCCCCGGTCCAGGCGGCGCGGGTGTCTGCGTCGGACAGCCCGGTGTCCACCACGGTCCAGGCGTCGCCGTCGTCGAGGATGTAGACGTTCACATGGTCGAGCGCGAAGGGCAGCGCGAGGCGGAGCCACCACACGCCGGGCGCCACCGGCTGCGGGACGGCGGCTTGTCCCGCGGCGGCGCGGAACCGGGAATCATCAGGAGCCATGGGCGTGGAGCCCTCCTCTCGGGTGCGGAGCGGCGCGCGGGGCGCCGCCCATGAGGTTCTCGATCACCGCCTCCATCTGCGCGATGGTGCCGCAGGGCAGCGCATGGCCGCAGGCGGCGGCGTACAGGGGAGCGACGGAATCGCCGCTGCCCCAGGAAACCGGGGGTTCCGGGTTGAGCCACAGGACGTCGCGGGCGCGGGCGGCGATCCGCTTCAGCAGGTCGAGCCGCGGCGCCTGGTTGTTGTTCCGCGCGTCGCCGAGGACGACCAGCGTGCTGCGCCCGTCCACCGCGTCGCCGCAGAGGTCGAGGAAATCGGCGAAGGCCTGCCCGTAGTCGGTGGAGCCTCCGCCCCAGCGCGTCACCGCCGCGGCCATGCCGCGCTCGGCGCCGTCCTCCAGGTCGTCGGTGATCTCGCCCAGGCGGTCGGAGAAGGCGAAGGCGCGGACGCGCATCGGGCCGTCGTGCAGGTGCGCCACCAGCGTCAGGAACAGCGTGGCGACCGTGCTCATCGAGCCGCTGACGTCGCACAGCACGAACAGCCGCGGCCGGTCGCGCCGGCGCGTGCGCCACACCGTCTCGAACAGGATGCCGTTGTGGCGCACCCCCTTGCGCAGCGTGCGCCGGGCGTCGAGCACGGTCCTGCGGTCGAGCCGGCGCCGGCGGCCGTACAGCGCCGCGAACCGGCGCGCCAGCGCGCGCACCAACTCGTGCACGCGGCGCTCGTCGGCGGGCGACAGGCGGCGTAGCGCCGTCCGGGCCAGATCGCGGTTGCCGATCCGCGCGGCCTCCGCCTCGACCTCGGCCATCATGCGGCGCTCGGTCAGGCGCAGGGCCGCCGCCGTCATCCAAGCCCGTCCCAGCTCCAGCGCCGCCGCCGCGGCGTCGGCGCCGTCGGCCCGCAGCCGGCGCACATCCTCCTCGTAGGCGGCGAGGCCGATCCGTTCCAGCAGGCGCCGCGCGACGAGGGCGCGCTGCGTGCGGCTGCGCATGGGCGCGCGCCGCTCCTCCAGCGCCCGCCCGAGCAGCGCCAGCAGCCCGGCCATGTCGCGCGCCCGCACGAGCCGCGACAGCGGCGACAGGCCATCGGCGGGAAGGTCCGCCATCCCGCTGCCGAACCCAATCGGCACGCCGCCCGCGTTGCCCGGCACGGCGGCGCCGTCCGGCTCCGGCCCGGCCGGGGAGGGGGCCTCGACGGCGAACGCGGCGAAGTAGCGTTCGAAGCACGCGTCGAACCGCGCCGTCTCCTCCGCCGTCTTCGCGAGGGCGGCGCGCAGGCCCTGCTTCAGCGCGGCGCGGTCGGCGAAGCCCAGCAGGTCGGCGATGGCCGCCCCGTCCAGCGTCTCGGCGACGGACACCGGGACGCCGGCGCAGCGCAGCGCCTGGATGAATCCGAGCAGGCTGCGGTCCATGGCGCGCCCCTCACGGCGTGCGGGACAGCAGGGCGGGCAGGGCGTCCTCGACGGCCGCCATGTCCTGCCGGAACTTGACCACGAGGCCGAGGGTGCGCCGCACGGTGTCCTCGTCCAGGGTGCCGACGTTCATCATGACGAGCGCCTGCGCCCACTCGATCAGCTCGCTGACCGACGGTCCTTTGCGCAGGTCGAGCGTGCGCAGCGCGTCGATGAAGGTCACCAGCCGCGCGGCCAGCGCGTCGTCGATGCCCGGTACGCGGGCGTGCAGGATGCGCCGTTCCAGGTCTGGGGCGGGGAAGTCGATGTGCAGGTAGAGGCAGCGCCGGCGCAGCGCCTCGCCGATGGTGCGGGTGCTGTTGGAGGTCAGGATGACCAGCGGCTTCACGCTGGCCGACAGGGTGCCGATCTCCGGCACCGTGACCTGATAGTCCGACAGCATCTCCAGCAGCAGCGCCTCGAACTCCTGGTCCGCCTTGTCGATCTCGTCGACCAGCAGCACCGCGCCGTCCCGGCTGCGCAGCGCCTTGAGCAGCGGGCGCTCCTCCAGGAAGGCTTCCGAGAAGAAGGCGTCCGAGAAGCCGTTCAGCCGGCGCATCCCCTCGGCGAGGTCGGCGGCGCCGTCCAGCACCTCGGACAGCTTCTCCTTCAGCATCTGCGTGTACAGGAGCTGCTTGCCGTACTTCCACTCGTAGAGCGCCTTCGCCTCGTCCACCCCCTCGTAGCACTGCAGGCGGTGCAGGGTGAGGCCGGCGTGGCGGGCGGCGACCTTCGCCAGTTCCGTCTTGCCGACGCCGGGCGGCCCCTCCACCAGGATCGGCTTGGCGAGCTTGGCGGCGAGGTAGACCGTGGTGGCGACGCCGGGGCCGCAGATGTAGCCGCGCGCGCCGAAGTCCGCCTCGATGGCGTCGATGCTGGCGAAGGGCGGCGGCTCGTCCGCGCGGGTGGGCGTGTGGATGGGAAGCGCGGTCATCAGGTCGAGATCCCTCCGTTGAGGCTGATCGCCTGGCCGGTCATGCGGGCCGCGGCCGGGCTCATGAGGAAGACCGCCAGCGCCGCCTGGTCCTCGGGCTGCGCGAGGCCCAGGCGGGCGCGCGGGACGGCCTTGGCGAACAGGCGCTGGGCGAACGGGTCGGCCATGACCATGTCGTAGGTTCGCGTGCCCTCCACCAGCGACGGCGTCAGGACGTTGACGCGGATGCCGTCGCGGGCGGCTTCCGCCGCCAGGGTGCGGCTGAACATCACGATCGCGGCCATCATGCCGCCGATGAGAGCCTCGCCCGGCGTCGGCACCCGGGCGGCGTCGGACGCGGTGTTGACGATGGCGCCGCCGCCGGCCCGCTTCAGGTGCGGCAGCGCGGCGTGGCAGGTGTGCAGGATTCCGAACAGGCTGGACGCGACGACGTCCGGGAACTGCGCCGGGTCGGTGCCGTGGAACAGGGCCGGCGGGTGGTTGCCGCCGGCGCAGTTCATCACGAGGTCGAGGCCGCCGAAGCCGGCGGCCACGCCGTCCACCATCTCCCGCACCGTGTCGGCCCGGGTCACGTCGGCCGGGCAGAAGCGGACCTCCGCGGCCGGGACGACCCCGCGGATCGCCGCGACCGCCGCGGCGCCGCGCTCGGCGTTGCGGCCGTTGACGGCGATCCGCGGCACGCCGGCGGCGGCGAGGGCCTTCGCCGTCGCCAGTCCGATCCCGGACGTGGCGCCGGTCAGCAGCGCGCTGCACCGCTCGAAGGGTTTGGCGGTCATGACCGGATCCTCACAGGGGCTGGCCGGCCTTCTCCAGCTCGTCGATCAGCACGGGCACGCCGAGGGTGCAGGTGTGCATGCCCAGCACGCTGGTGAGCTGGTACACCTCCATGATCTCCTCCTTGGTGGCGCCGTACTTCAGCGCGTTCTGGATGTGGATGCGCAGGCCCGGCTCGTAGAGGTGCGTGGTCGCCGCGTCGATGGCGATGTAGATGAATTCCTTGACCTTCGGCTCCAGCACGCCCGGCGTCCACGGGATCGAGGAGAAGCGCAGGTAGGCCTCGAAGAAGTCGGGGTTGAGGATGAGCAGGCCGTCCCAGAACTCGTTCCAGTAGCCGCGGTTCCGGATGAAGGTTTCCTTCAGCTCGGTCTGCCGGGCGTCGAACGTCGCCTCGAACTCCTGGCCGCGGCCGGCCTTGCGGAACTCGTCGATCATCACGGGCACGCCGAGGGTGCAGGTGTGCATGCCCAGTACGCTGGTGAGCTGGTACACCTCCATGATCTCTTCCTTGGTGGCGCCGTACTTCAGCGCGTTCTGGATGTGGATGCGCAGGCCCGGCTCGTAGAGGTGCGTGGTCGAGGCGTCGATGGCGATGTAGATGAATTCCTTGACCTTCGGCTCCAGCACGCCCTTGGTCCAGGGAATGGAGGAGAGGTTCAAGTATGCCTCGAAGAAGTCGGGGTTCAGCTGCAGCAGCCCGTCCCAGAAGCTGTTCCAGTAGCCGCGGTTCTTCACGAACTCATCCTTCAGGCGCAGCGTGCGGTCGGTCATCTCGGCCATGGTGTTCCCTCCTCGTTGTGTTGGTTCGTCAGGCACGCCTGCGGTCGCGCAGGAACGCGTCGATGCCGGAAAAGCCGCCCGGCCGGGTGGCGTGGGCGACGAAAGCCTCCTCCTCCAGCGCCAGCCCCACCGACAGGTCGACGCGCATCGCCGTGTGGACCAGACGCTTCAGTTCCCGCAGGGTCTGTGGATCGCGCCCGGCCATGGTGCGGGCCAGCGCGTCGACGGTCGCGGTCAGATCCCCGGCCGGGACCACGCGGGTCACCAGCCCCATGGCCTGCGCCTCGCGCGCCGTCAGGCGGCGGCCGGTCAGCACGAGGTCGAGCGCCAGCGGCAGCCCGACCCGGCGGGGCAGGCGCTGGCTGCCGCCGGCGCCGTGGATGAAATTGACCTCGACGTGCGGATCGCCGATCACCGCGTCCTCGGCGGCGACCACCAGATCGCAGACCAGCATGGTTTCCAGCCCGCCGCCCAGCGCGTGGCCGTGCACTTGGCCGATCACCGGCTGCGGCAGCTGCGCGATCCGGGTCAGCGCGTGGTTGAGGTCGCGGTTGAAGCGGGCGATGGCGGCGGGATCGTTCCGGTGCGCGTCCATGTACCGGAAATCGGCGCCGGTGCAGAACGCCCGCCCGGCGGCGGCCAGCACCACCACCGACACCGACCGGTCGTCGTGGATCTCCGCCGCGGCGTCGGCGAGCGCCCGCGCCAGTTCCGGCGTGTAGGTGTTCATCGCCTGCGGCCGGTTTAGCGTCAGGCGCACCACGGCGCCGTCGCGCCCGACGCGGAGTTCGCCCTGCGGCCCGCGCGAGTCGGGGCCGCTCATGACGCGGCCCGGGCGGAGCCGGCGGAGACGCCGCGGTCGTGGATCTCCCCCGTTTCGGCGCCGTCGCGCAGCAGGTATTTCTGGATCTTCTGGTTGGGCGTCTTGGGCAGCTGCGCCCGGAACTCGATGCAGCGCGGGATCCAGAAGCGCGGCATGTGCTCCTCGCAGAACGCCCACAGCTCGTCGGCGGTCAGGCTCTGCCCCTCCTGGCGCACGACGACGACCTTCACGTCGTCCTCGCCCAACTCCGAGCTGACGGCGATGGCCGCGCACTCCAGCACCGCCGGGTGGCGGTTGACGACGGATTCCACCTCGAAGGAGGAGATGTTCTCGCCGCGCCGGCGGATGGCGTCCTTCTTGCGGTCGACGAAATAGATGTAGCCGTCCTCGTCGATGCGCGCGTTGTCGCCGGTGTGGAACCACAGGTTCTGGAAGGCCTTCAGCGACTCCTGCGGCATGTTGTAGTACTCGCGCAGCATGGAGAAGGGCTGGCGCGGGCGGACCAGGATCTCGCCCACCTCGCCGGGCTTCACCGGCTCGTCGGCGTCGTTGGCGATCATCACGTCGAAGGTCTCGGTGTTCGCCTGGCCGCAGGACCCCTTGCGGCGCTCCGCGTGGTAGGGGGTCATGGTGACGATGCCGGTCTCGGTGGAGCCGAAGACCTCGACGATGCGGCAGTTGAAGCGCTTCTCGAACGTCTCGTTCTGCTGGCCGATGTAGAAGGTGCGCGCCGGCTGGGTGGCGTCGTCGGGGCGCGGCGGCTGCTTCAGCAGGATCGGGATCATCGAGAAGATCCCGTGCACCAGCGACACGTCGTAGCGCCGCACGTCGTCCCAGAAGCCGGAGGCGGAGAAGCGCTCCACCATGGCCATGCGCCCGCCCTGGATGATCGTCGGCACGATGCCCAGCCAGGACGCGATGGCGTGGAACAGCGGCAGGGGCGAGTAGATCGAGTCCCCGTCCCGGAAGTCGTTCGCCCGGATCCAGTCGAGGGCGAAGGTGACGACGTGGCAGTTGGTGGCGAGCACCCCCTTCGATGGTCCGGTGGTGCCCGAGGTGAAGGAGATGGCAAGCGGGTCGGTGTAGGAGAGCTCCACGTCCGGTTCGTCGTCCGGCGCCTGCAGAAGGATGTCGAAGGCGGTGACGGTGGTGCGGGCGCGCACGCGTTCCGGCGCGTCGGCCCCGCCGCGCACGATCACGTGCCTGAGCTGCGGCAGCTCGCCGATGACGGCGTCCAGCCGCTCCAGGTAGCGGGCGTCGATCACCATGTGGGTGGCGTCGGCCTTGTTCAGCTGGTAGCGCAGGATGTCGCCGCGGTAGTCCGTGTTGATCGGAACGTAGACCGCGCCGGTCTTGGCGCCGCCCAGCCACGCGTACAGGAACTCCGGGCAGTTGGGCGTCATGATCGCCAGCTTGCCCTCGCGCGGCAGGCCCAGAGCGGCCAGTCCGTTCGCCGAGCGGTTGGCGATCCGGTTGAAGGCGCCGTAGGTCAGCTCGACGTCCTTGAACTGGAAGAAGGTCCGGTCGGGATGCCGCTCCGCCGTCCGCCGCAGCAGGTTTCCGAGAACACGGTCTTTGGGCGGAATGTCCCGCATCGTCCCCTCCCTCTTGATTGGCCCCGCGCCCGGTGCGACGGCCTTTTCCGCTAGGCTAAGCCAGCCTGCCGAAAAAATCAAATGTCTGTTTGAATTTTTTGTGTGGTGGCGCAGCCACGGGAAACCGGGCGTCAGCAAGGGTCTTGCGCGACGCCGCAGGCTGCGTCATCATAAAACAAACGTTTGACGAATACGCGCCGACGTGTGCGCGGGGAGGGCGGCAGGCATGAACTATCTGGATCTGTTTCCGTCGAAGAGCAGCACGGTGCACGCGGTGCTGGAGCAGCGGGCGCGCCGGCTGCCGGATCATCCATTCCTGATGGTGCGCGACCGGGTGCTGACCTACGCCGATCTCAACGACGGTGCGAACCGGCTGGCGCACGGCCTGATCGCCCGGGGGGTGCGGCCCGGCGACCGGGTGGCGGTGATGATGACGGGGTCGGTCTCCTACGTGCTGGCCTGGTTCGCCATCGCCAAGGCGGGCGCGGTCGAGGTGCCGGTCAACACCGCCTACAAGGGCGAGCTGTTGCGCTACATCCTGAAGACGGCCGACGTGGCGGCGGTCATCGCCGACGAGGCCTTCGTCGCGGAGCTGCGCGCGGCCGGCGTCGGCCTTCCCGGCCTGGGCGGGCTGATCGTCAACCCGGCCGACGGCGGCGCCGGCCCCGGCACGCTGAACGGGACCATGGCGGTGGAGCGGCACGACCCGGACCTGCCGGTGTCGGGCGGCGATCCGGCCTGCGTGATCTTCACCTCGGGCACCACCGGGCCGTCGAAGGGCGTCGTCATCACCCATCACCACGAGGTGTCGTTCGGCGTCTTCTTCGACGAGATCGTCTCCATGCGGGGCGACGACGTCGCCTACAACTACCTGCCGTTCTTCCACATCGCGGCAAAGTTCCTGACGCTGGGCGCCATGCTGGTGGACGGCCGCATGGCGCTGGAGCCGGTGTTCAGCCTGTCGCGCTTCTGGGACGACGTGTGGCGCTATTCGGCGACCGTGGTGGTCGCCGTGGGCGGGCTCTGCCACATGCTGCGCAGCCTTCCGGCGCGACCGGACGACGCCGACAACACGCTGCGCCTCGTCTACGCCGTGCCGGTGCCGGCCGAGTTCCAGGAGGAGTTCGAGCGGCGCTTCGGCGTCACCCTGGTCGAGGGCTACGGCTCCACCGAATCCAACCTGATCGTCTACAGCCGGCCGGGGGAAACGCCGCGCGGGTCCTGCGGCCGGCCGAGCCCGCATTTCGAGGTGGCGATCCTCGACGAGGACGGGCACCGGCTCGGCCCCGGCGAATCCGGCGAGATCTGCGTGCGGCCGACGCTGCCCAACACGCTGATGAAGGAGTATCTCGGCATGCCCGGGAAGACGCTGGAGGCGATGCAGGGCTACTGGTTCCACACCGGCGACCGCGGCGTCATCGACGAGGCCGGCTTCGTCTATTTCCAGGACCGCATCAAGGATTCGATCCGGCGCCGGGGCGAGAACATCTCCTCCTTCGAGGTCGAGCGCCTGCTGAACGCCCACCCGGACGTGGCGGAGTCCGCCGTGGTCGCCATCCCGTCGGAGGTCGGCGAGGACGAGGTGAAGGCGGTGGTGGTGCGCCGGCCCGGCTCGGCCCTCGACGGCGAGGCGCTGCTGCGCTTCGCCGCGGAGACCATGCCGTATTTCATGGTGCCCCGTTACATCGCCTTCCGCGACAGCCTGCCCCGCACCCCGACCCAGAAGGTGCGCAAGGTGGACCTGCGCCGGGAAGGCGTCACCGACGACACCTGGGACCGCGAGCGGGCGGGCTTGCGCGTCACCCGCGACGGCCTCCGCGACACCCGCGTGGCCTGACCATGGACACCCGATGCGAGGGAACGATGCCGGCACTGGACGATGAGACCGCGCGCGGGAACGGCCCGGCGCCGCTGAAGGGCTACCGGGTGCTCGACCTGACGCGGCTGCTGCCGGGGGCGTTCTGCACGCAGATCCTGGCCGACCTGGGCGCCGAGGTGATCAAGGTCGAGCAGCCGGGCAAGGGCGACTACTGGCGCTGGTCCGAGCCGAAGGTGCGGGAGGAGGGCGCCCAGTTCCTGGCGCTGAACCGCAACAAGCGCAGCATCACGCTCGACCTGAAGAACCCGCAGGGGCGCGAGGCCCTGCTGCGCCTGTGCGAGACCGCCGACGTGGTGGTCGAGGGCTTCCGCCCCCGCGTCATGGAGCGGCTGAGGCTGGGCGCCGCCGACCTGCACGCGCGGAATCCGAAGCTGGTGCTCTGCGCGATCACCGGGTTCGGCCAGACCGGACCCTGGGCAGGGATGGCCGCCCACGACCTGAACTTCCAGGCGCTCACCGGGATGCTGGAGCTGGTGGGCGGGCGGCCCGGCCGGCCGGTGGCGCCGGGAATTCCCGTCGGCGACATCGGCGGCGGCGCCCTGCTGGCGGTGGCTGGCATCCTGGCGGCGCTGCTGGAGCGCGGCCGCACCGGACGCGGTCGGGTCGTCGACATCGGCGTCGCCGATGGTCTGTTCTTCTGGATGGCCTACCTGATGTCGCAGTGGAACGCGCCGGGACAGGCCGGCCGGCAGGACGCCTTCGACATCGTCCATGGCGCGCCGTACTACACGCTCTACGAGACCGCGGACGGACGCCACATGGCGGCCGCCCCATACGAGGAGAAGTTCTGGCAGGCGATGTGCGAGACGCTCGGCCTGCCCGACCTGATCGACCGGCAATGGGCGCAGGGCGACGAGGCCGAGGTGATCAAGGGCCGCATCGCGGCGGTGTTCCGGCAGCGCACCCAGGCCGAATGGACGGAGGTCTTCCTCCGGGCCGATGCCTGCGTGACGCCGGTGCTGACGCCGCGCGAGGCCCTGGGCACGCCGCAGGCCCTGGCGCGGGGCACGGAGGTCGTCGTCGAACACCCCGTCGAGGGGCCGCTGCGGCAGGTCGCCTGCCCGATCCGCCTGGACGGCCTTCCGGTGACGCCGCGCGGTGCGCCGCCGGTGCTCGGCGCGGACACGGACGCGGTGCTGGCGGCGGCCGGCTACGACGCGGCGGCCATCGCCGCGCTGCGCGCGGCCGGCGCGGTCTGACGGTGGGCGGGCAAATCAGAGAGGGGGAACCATGAGGCCGGTGAGTGTTCTTGGGGTCGGGTCGACGGTGTTCGGCCGGCATCCCGACCAGGGGGCGGTCGAGCTCGCGGTCGCCGCGGCGCGGCAGGCGATCCTCGAGGCCAACGTCGCGCGCGAGCGGATCGGCGCGGTCTATCTCGGCAACTTCGTCGGCGGCGTGCTGACCGGGCAGGAGGTGCTCGCCGGCCTCGTCGCGGACGGGCTGGGTCTGCGCGACGTGCCCTGCACCAAGGTGGAGGGGGCGTGTGCCAGCGGCGGCATCGCCTTCCGCCACGCCGTGCTGTCGGTGGCCGCCGGGCTGTGCGACGTGGCGCTCGCCGTGGGTGTCGAGAAGATGAGCCACGCCGGCACGGCGGCGGTGACTCAGGCGCTCAACTGCGCGCTCGACCACATGGCGGACGGGCCGAGCGGGCTGACCTACCCCGGGCTGTTCGCCCTGCTGTGGCAGGCGCACGCGCGGCGCTACGGCACCACGCGCGAGCAGGTTTCGGCGGTGTGCATCAAGAACCGCCGCAACGGCCTGACCAACCCGATCGCCAGCATGGGGTCGGAGATCACGGCCGACATGATCGCCAACGCGGCGATGATCGCCGATCCGCTGACGCTGTACGACTGCTGCCCGATCAGCGACGGGGCCGCGGCGGTGGTCGTCGGCCTTCCGGAACTGGCGCGCGGGTCCAGGGCGGATCCGGTACGCGTGCTCGCCTCCGTGCAGACCAGCGGCGGCGCCCGCATCGCCGCGCACGGCGACCTGACCTCGTTCCGCGCCACCTGCGCCGCCGCCGAGCGCGCCTACGCCGCCGCCGGCATCGGGCCGGAGGACGTGAACTTCGTCGAGCTGCACGACTGCTTCTCCATCGCCGAGATCATCGACGCGGAGGATCTCGGGCTGGTTCCCCGGGGCGAGGGAGGGCGCTGGGCGCTGGAGGGGCGGACCGACCGCGGCGGCGACGTGGCGATCAACCCCAGCGGCGGGCTCGAGGCCAAGGGGCACCCGGTGGGCGCCACCGGAATCGGCCAGATCTACGAAGCGGTGCAGCAGCTGCGCCACCGGCATCCCAACCAGGTGACGGGAGCCCGCATCGGGATGACCCACAACCTCGGGGGCACCGGGGTGGCGTGCACGGTCAACATTCTGGGAAGGGAATAGGTCCATGGACGAGGCCGGCAGCATCACTGTTGTCCGTTGCGCGGACTGCGGCGCCCTGGACCCGACCCCGCGCGGGGTGTGCCGCGCCTGCCTGTCCGACCGGCTGGAGCCGGTCGGCGTGGCGGGAACCGGCGCGCTCGCCGCGGCGACGCAGATCCGCCGACCGCCCAAGGGGATGGACGCCGATGGACCGTACGCGGTTGCGGTGGTCGATCTGGACGCCGGCGTCCGGGTGGTCGGCCGGCTGGCGCGTCCGGACTCGGCGCCTTCGCCCGGCAGCCGCGTCGCCCTGCGCGGCTGGCGGGCGGCAACCCCGGTGTTCGACGTGTGTTGATGCTCGCGTACAACAACTCTTTGCGGGGCTTGTCGGCCTGCGTTATGACATTGGCGGTATGGACTGGAGCGAAGAGATGAAAGCCGCGGTGCGCACGGAAACCAAGAAGGGCGTCAACCGTCGTCAGGAAATCCTCGACGCTGCGGCCCAGTGCTTCGCAAAAAGCGGTTACGACGCAACGTCAATGCGGGATATAGCGAAGCACACGGATCTTCTGGCGGGCTCCCTGTATTATCACTTCAAGTCCAAGGAAGAGCTTTTGTGTGCGGTGCACGAAGAAGGTGTGCGCCGCATCAAGGAAAAGGTGCTGCTCGCCATAGATCCCAAGGCGGACCCCTGGGCGCGCCTGGAACAGGCCTCCGTCGCGTACCTGGAATCGATGCTCACCGAGTCCATCTACGCGCAGGTGGTGGTGAGCGAGCTGCCGCGTCGCCGGCCGCGCAAGCTGCGCAGCATCCTGGTTGCCCACCGCGACGATTTCGAAAACATCTTCCGGCGCATCATCGACGAGCTGCCGCTGCAACCGGGGGTGGACCGCAAGTACTGGCGGCTCAGCCTGATGGGCATGCTGGCGTGGACCTTCGTGTGGTATCGGCCGGGCAACGACACGCCCGCCAACGTCGCGCGCCAGCTGGTCGACCTGTTGCGGCACCAGACCGAAGCCTGATCCTCCCGCCTTTCAAGCCGCGAAGGCGCCGGCCCCCCTGGGATCCGGCGCCTTTTTCGTTTTTGCCGGCGCGGCGATAAAACAAACGACTGTTAGAAACAGTTGACGCGGATGGCGGCCGGCGATAGGCTGCGCTCAGTTGACGGGACAAACAGTTTCCCTTGCCGCCGGATCCGGAGCCGCAGCGCTCCGCGCGCGCAAAAAAACAAACAAGCGATTGTTGGAGGAGGGGCGCTATGGACTTTGATATGAGCCCGGAGCAGGTCGAGCTTCAGCGCATGGTGCGCGACTTCGCGCGCAACGAGATCGCGAAGGCGCAGGAGCAGATGGACCGGGACCACGACTTCCCGTACGACTGCTGGCGGCAATGGTGCGAGCTGGGCATGGGCGGCATCATGCTGCCGGAGGAGTACGGCGGCTCCGACCTCGACTCGCTGTCCTACATCATCGCCATGGAGGAGGTGGCGACGGTCAGCCAGACCTTCGCGCTGATCTGGCAGGTGCACATCCTCGTCTCCAACATGTACAAGCTGCTGGGCACCGAGCAGCAGAAGCGCGAGTGGCTGCCCCGCTTCGCCTCGGGCGAGATCCTCGGCGCCTTCTGCCTGACCGAGCCCGGTGCCGGTTCCGACGCCGGCGGCATCGCCACCAAGGCCGAACGCCGCGACGGCCAGTGGATCCTCAACGGCAACAAGATCTTCATCTCCAACGCTGGCACGAAGATCTCCGACGGGCTGGTGGTGATGGCGGTGACCGGCGTCCGGGAGAGCGGGCGCAAGGCGCTGTCCTGCTTCATCGTGCCGCGCGACGCGCCGGGCTTCGAGCTGGGCCAGTCCTTCACCAAGATGGCCTGGCACGGCATGGACAACCGCGAGCTGGTGTTCAGCGACTGCCGCATCCCGGAGGCGAACCTGCTGGGCGCCGAGGGTGCCGGGCTGCGGCAGGCGTTGGGCGCGCTCAACCTCGGGCGCATCGTCTTCGGCGCGCTGGGGGCGTCGCTGGTCCGCGCCTGCCTCGAGGAGTCCCTGACCTACGCCAAGGACCGGCGGCAGTTCGGCCAGCCGATCTCCAGCTTCCAGCTGATCCAGGCCAAGCTGGCCGACATGGCGACCCACGCCGAGGCGGTGCGCCGCTTCACGCACTACGTCGCCTGGATGCATTCCCAGGGGATGGACTGCCACACCGAGGCGGCGATGGTGAAGACCATGGGCTCCGAACTGGCGACCCGGGCGGCGCTCGACGCCTTCCAGATCCACGGCGGCTACGGCTTCATGCACGAGTTCAAGGTCAACCGCCTCTTCCGCGAGTCCAAGATGCTGGAGATCGGCGAGGGCACCAACGAGGTGCAGCGCCTGCTGATCGCCCGCGCGCTCGGCTGCTGACGGAGGGCACCGGGCATGACCACCATCGGACGCGAGACCGCGCTCGCGCTGTACCACACCATGTGGCTGATCCGGCGGTTCGAGACCGTCGCCTCGCAGCGCTACCGGGACGGCGAGCTGCCGGGCTTCATCCATCTGTCCATCGGACAGGAAGCGTGCGCCGCCGGCGCCTGCCTGGCGCTGGAGCCGCGCGACTTCATCACCTCGACCCACCGCGGGCACGGCCACTGCCTTGCGAAGGGCGCCGACCCCGCGCGCATGATGGCGGAGCTGTTCGGCCGCGCCAGCGGCTACGCCAAGGCGCGCGGCGGTTCCATGCACATCGCCGACGTCGGCGCCGGCGTGCTGGGGGCGAACGGCATCGTCGGCATGTCGATGCCGCTGGCTGTGGGCGCCGCGCTCACCGCGCAGGTCACCGGCTCCGGCGCGGTGGCGCTGGCCTTCTTCGGTGAAGGCGCGTCGGGCACCGGCGCCGCGCACGAGGCCATGAACATCGCCGCCATCTGGAAGCTGCCGGTCATCTTCTTCTGCGAGGCGAACCGCTACGCCGAGCTGTCGCCCTACTCGGTCCACTGCAGCGTCGACCGCATCAGCGTCCGGGCGGCGTCCTACGGCTTTCCCGGCGTGACGGTGGACGGCGAGGACGTGGTCGCCGTCCACGCGGCGGTCGCGGCGGCGGCGGCCCGCGCCCGCGCCGGCGAGGGGCCGACCCTGATCGAGGCGAAGACCTACCGCTGGCACGGCCACTACGAGGGCGACCCGCAGACCTACAAGACGGCGGAGGAGCGCGACAACCCCGGCGCCTTCGATCCGATCACCCGCTTCCAGGCGGGGGCGGAGGGGCTGGGCCTGAGCGCGTCGGACCTCGACGCGGCCTCCGCGGAGGCGGAGCGCCGCATCGCCGACGCGGTGGCGTTCGCCGAGGCCGACCAGGGGCCGGCGCCGCACACCATGCTCGAAGACGTCTACGCGGACTGAGCGGGGAAACCATGAAGAAGATCAAGTACTATCAGGCGCTCACCCGCGCGCTCCGCGAGGAGATGGAGCGCGACCCGAGCGTCGTCCTGTTCGGCGAGGACGTCGGCCCCTCCGGCGGCATCTTCGCCCAGACGCGCGGCCTGCACGCGGCCTTCGGCCCGCTGCGGGTGCGCGACACGCCCATCGCCGAGAACGGCTTCGTCGCCGCCGCGGTCGGCGCCGCCATGACGGGCCTGCGCCCGGTCGTCGAGATCGGCTTCGAGGACTTCCTCACCTGCTGCATGGACCCGCTGGTCAACCAGGCGGCGAAGCTTCGCTACATGCTGGGCGGGCAGGTCAGCGTGCCGCTGACCCTCTACACCTTCGGCGGCGGCGGCGTGAACGCCGGGCCGCAGCACTCGCAGAGCCTGGCGGCGTGGTTCGCCCACGTTCCGGGCCTCAAGGTGGTGATGCCGGCGACGCCGGGCGACGTGCTGGGGCTGACCAAGGCGGCGATCCGCGACGACAACCCGGTGCTGGTGCTGCTCGGCAAGAAGCTGATCGGCACCTCCGGCGAGGCGCCGGACGACGGCGAGGAGCATCTGGTGCCCATCGGCAAGGCCGCCGTGCTGCGCGAGGGGACGGACGTCACGCTGGTCGCCTTCGGGCAGATGGTCCCGGTGGCGGTGAAGGCGGCGGCGGCGCTCGCGGAAGGCGGCGTGTCCGCCGACCTCATCGACCCGCGCACCGCCAGCCCGCTGGACATGGACTCCATCCTGGCGTCGGTGCGCAGGACCGGCCGCCTCGCCGTCCTGCACGAGGCGCAGGGGCCGTGCGGGCTCGGCTCCGAGGTGGTGGCGCGGGTGACGGAGGCAGCGTTCTCCGCTCTGAAGCGCCCGCCGATCCGCATCACGCCGCCCTTCGCGCCCAGCCCCTTCGCGCCGTCCCTGGAGAAGCTGTACCTGCCGAGCGTGGAACGGGTCGCCGAAGAGGTCGGCGCCCTGGCCGCGGCCTGAGGAGGGGAGGGGATGCGATGAGCGCCTACGAGACCATCGTCTGCGAGACCCAAGGCCCGCTGGCCTGGATCCGCTTCAACCGGCCGCGCGTCCACAACGCGATGAACATGCAGTGCCTGCACGAGACCGCGGCGGCGCTCGACGCCGCGGCGGCCGATCCGGCGGTGCGGGTCGTCGCGCTGGTCGGCAACGGCGGCAAGGCCTTCACCGCCGGCGCCGACATCTCCGAACTGTCCGACCGGACGCCGTTCGAGATGCTCACCTACAACCGGCTGTGGCTCGACCTCTTCGACCGCATCGAGGCGATGCCGAAGCCCGTGGTCGCCGGCGTGCACGGCTGGGCCACCGGCGGCGGGACCGAGCTGTCGCTGTGCTGCGACTTCGTGGTGTGCAGCGAGGCGGCGCGCTTCGGCCTCGCCGAGATCAACATCGGCGTCATCCCCGGCGCCGGGGCGGCGGTGCGCCTGACCCGCTGGGTCGGCCGGCTGAAGGCGAAGGAGATCCTGATGCTGGGCGAGCTGATCCCCGGACCGGAGGCGGTCGCCCTGCACCTCGCCAACCGCTGCGTCCCCGACGGCGCGCTGGAGGACGCGGTGCGCGAACTGGCCGGCAAGCTGGCGTCCAAGGCGCCGCTGGCGCTGGCGGCGGCCAAGTCGTCGGTCAACGTCGGCGGGGAGATGCCCCAGCCGCTGGGGCTCGAATACGAGCTGCGCGAGTTCCTCCTGCTCTTCGGCACGGAGGATCAGAAGGAGGGCATGCGTGCCTTCCTGGAGAAGCGGCCGGCCCGTTACGTCGGGCGCTGAACCAGAACAGGAGAGCGGCATGCGCATCAAGGTCAAGCTGCCCAAGCTCGGGCTCACCATCGAGGAGGCCACCGTCCGCGAGTGGCTGAAGAAGGTCGGCGACGAGGTCGCGGAGGGCGAGGTGATCGCGGCGATCGAGGCCGACAAGGCCACCTTCGAGCTTCCCGCCCCGGCGTCCGGCCGGATCGTCCAGATCCTCGTCGCCGTCGAGGAGACGGTCGAGGTGGGCTCTGACATCGCCGTCATAGAGGCTTGAAATAACAAAGAAAATACGCGCCTGACCCCGCGCGGAAATTCAAACAGCTGTTTGTTTGAAGTTGACCGGGCGGCGTCCTGTGCATATCATCGTAATCAAAGGTGGGCCGCGCGCCGCACATGGGGCGGCCCGCCGGAACCCAGGGAGGGGACGCAATGTCGAAGGAAGTGAAGACGGTTGGTGCGACCGCCGTGTCGCGACGCACCCTGATGAAGAGCGCGGTTGCCGGCGCCGGCGTGATCGGCGCCTCCGGCCTTTGCCCTGGGATCCTCAGGAGCGCGCAGGCGGCGGACGACGTGGTGCACATCGGCGCGTCGCTGCCCCTGACGGGGCCGTACGAGAAGGTCTCGAAGATCTACAGGGACGGCTACGATTTCTGGACGAAGATGTCCGGCGGCAAGATGACCGTGGCCGGCCAGCCGCGCACGGTGAAGTGGACGATCTACGACGACGAGAACAACGCGTCGCGCACTGCGCAGCTCACCGAGAAGCTGATTTCCTCCGACCGCGTCGACCTGATCGCCGGCAGCTACGGCACCGACACGGTCCTGGCCCAGGGCGCCATCGCCGGCAAGCACAAGCGGGTGACCATCCAGGGCGGCGCCGCGTCCGAGCGCGTCGATGAGGAGATCGGCGGCCACACCACCTTCACGCTGATCGCGTCGAGCAAGCGCTACCCGGCCTTCGCCATGGATTACCTGGCCAAGCGCTCGCCCGCGCCGAAGCGCGTGGCGCTGATCACCATGGACGACCCCGTCTACCGCGAGATGGCGGAAGGCGTGAAGGAGAAGGTCAAGGAACACGGCATGCAGCTGGTGTTCGAGGACGTCCTGCCGATGAAGGTGCAGGACCTGCGGCCGACGGCGCTGAAGCTGCGCGGGGCCGGCGAGATCGACATCCTCTACAACACCGGCTGGGACATCATCTGCGTCAAGCTGGTCGAGGAGATGTCGGCGCTGGGCGTCAACCCCAAGGCCTTCATCGGCGGCCACCTGACGACCAGCCCCACCGTCAAGCAGACGCTGGGCAAGAAGCTGACCGACGTCTACGGCGTCACCTTCTGGCTGCCGCAGTTCAAGTACACGGACCCGCACTTCAAGAGCCCGGCGGAGTTCGCCGACGCCTTCAAGAAGGCCTATGGCTACGAGCCGACCTACCACGCGGCCCTGTCCTACGCGCTGCCCATGGTCTACGAGGCGGCGCTGCGCGACGCCGACCCGACGAACCCATTCGACCAAGCGGCGCTGCGCGAGCGGATCCAGAAGGTGAAGCTGGAGACCGTGTGGGGGCCGATCTCCTTCGACAAGCGCGGGCGCATCGAGCGCGGCGGCGCGCCGGTGATCCAGTGGCAAGGGCCGGGCCCGGACGCCAAGGTGATCTTCCCCTCCGAACTTGCGGAGGCCGAGGGGGCCTACCCGAAGCGGCCCTGGGCGTGATCTCCCCCTGCCGGCCGGGGCGCGGCGCTCCGGCCGGCCTTCCTCGCTCTTCTCAAGCCATGGGGTAGGCCGCAGACCATGGACGACATCGTCATATTCGGCATTCTGCGCGGCGCGCTGTTCGCGCTGGCGGCTTTCGGATTCTCGCTGGTCCTGGGCGTCGTCGGGATCGTCAACTTCGCCCACGGGGTCCTGGTGGTGTTCGGCGGCTTGCTGACCCATTACCTCGTCGCCCAGGTCGGCCTGCCATACCTGATCGGCCTGGCGCTTGCGGCGGCGGCGACCGGCCTGCTCGCCGGGGCGATGCAGCGGGCGTTCATCGCCAAGACCTTCCGGCTGCACCCGCTGATGGTGCTGGTGCAGACCTTCGGCATCGCCATCGTCATCACCGAGCTGGGCATCCGCTTCTGGGGAACGGAGGAACGCCTGCTGCGCGTCGATACCGGCCTGCCGCCGGTGATCGAGATCGCGGGCAAGTTCATCCCGACCTTCGACGTGCTGGTCTTCCTGGTCGGGCTGGCGTCGGCCGGGGCGCTGTTCGCGATCCTCAACTACACGCAGTTCGGCCGCGCCGTGCGGGCCTGCCGCGACAACCGGGATTCCGCACAGCTCTGCAGCATCGACATCGGCCGCACCTTCGAGAAGACCATGGTCGTCGCCGGGGTGTGGGCCGGGCTTGCCGGCGGGCTGTTCATCTCGCTCAGCCCGATGGCTCCCTACATGCACTTCCATTGGACGGTGGACGCGTTCCTGGTGGTGATCCTCGGCGGGCTCGGCAGCATGGTCGGCGCGCTGATCGGCGGGCTGTTCTACGGCGTGCTCAACTTCGCCGCCTACTACCACCTGCCGACGCTGGCGCCGGCGGTCATCTTCGCGGTGCTGATCGTGCTCCTTCTGATCCGGCCGCAGGGCCTGTTCGGCTTCGGCGCTGCGGTCCGCAAGTGAGAGGGGGGACGATGGGTCGCTTCCTGAAGGCGTGCCGTGATCTGCGTGACGGATCCCCGCACCGCCAAGCCCTGGCGATGGTGCTGTTCGGCGTGGCGCTGTGCGCCGTGCCGCTGTTCGCCAACGACTACTGGGTCCGCCTCCTGGTGTTCATCTTCGTGAACATCGCGCTCGCCAGCTCCTGGAACGTGATCGGCGGCGTCACCGGCTATCCGAGCTTCGGGCACAGCGTGTTCTTCGGCCTCGGCGCCTACACCGCGGCCATCGTCATGGTGCGCTACGAACTTTCCATGGCCGTCGCCATGCTGGCCGGCGGGGTCGTGGCGGCGCTGTTCTCGCTGCTGTTCCTGCCGGTGTTCCGGCAGAAGGGGCTGTATTTCGCGCTGTCGACCCTGGCGGCGCTGCTGGCGGTGGAGACGCTGGTCCACAAGTGGGAGTTCACGCGCGGCTTCAAGTCGTGGGACATGGGATGGACCGTACCGTCGCCGCTGTCGCTGAACGCCAGCTACGTTCTGTTCGTCGGGCTTCTGTGCGGCACGGTGATCTCGGTCATCTACCTGCTGCGCTCCAAGACGGGGTTCGCGCTGCACGCCCTGCACAAGGACGAGGTCCTGGCCTCCTCCATCGGCATTCCGGCGGCGCGCTACAAGGCGATCGCCTTCGCGGCCAGCGCCGTCTGGCCGGGCGTCATCGGCGCCGCCTTCGCCCCCTTCATGACCTACATCTCCACCGAGAGCATGTTCGACGTGACCATCACGCTGAACATGATCCTGATCTCCATCTTCGGCGGCATCGGCACCATCCTCGGGCCGATCCTCGGCGGCATCGTGCTCAGCGTCATCGACCAGATCGCCTGGGGCAACTTCCTGGAATACCACCGCCTGATCTACGGGCTGCTGATCGTTCTCATCATCACCTACAAGCCGGGCGGCATCGTGAGCTGGCTGTGGGACCTGGAGGAGCGCCTGAACCGCGGGGCCGAGACGCCGACGCCGCGCGGCCCGGTCGCGGTGAACGAGGGCGGCCGGCACGCCACCATCGCCCTGCGCACGGAAGGGAGGCCCGGCCATGCACGATGAGGTTCTTCTGAAGGTCGAAGGGCTGAGCAAGAACTACGGCGGCGTCTTCGCGGTCCGCGACGTGTCGTTCGAGCTGCGGCGCGGCGAGGTGCTGGGTCTGATCGGGCCGAACGGGGCCGGGAAATCGACGCTCTTCAACCTCGTCTCCGGCATCGTGCCGCCGTCGGAGGGGTCGATCCACCTGGAGGGGCGGGCCTTGCACCGGCTTCGGCCGAACGAGGTCTGCGCCCGGGGCGCCGCCCGCACCTTCCAGTCCGCGTCGCTGCTGGCCGGCATGACGGTGTGGGAGAACGTCCACGTCGCCAGCCTCTTCCGCCCCCGCGAGCGCCAGGGCGGGATGAGCGCCGAGCAGTGCACCCGCCGGGCGCTGGCCTTGTGCGATCTGACGGAGGTCGCCCGGCGGCCGGCCGAACGCCTGACGGTCAGCGAACAGAAGCGGGTGGAGATCGCCCGCGCCCTTGCCACCAACCCGCTTCTGATCATGACCGACGAGGTCCTGGCCGGGCTGAACCCGGCGGAAGGCGAGGAGGTGCTGCGCATTCTGCGCCAGATCAACGGGGAGGGGATCAGCATCATCTTCGTCGAGCACGACGTGCGCGCCGTCGTGCGCCTGTGCCACCGGGTTGTGGTGCTGGCGCAGGGGGCGAAACTCTCGGAAGGTCCGCCGGACGAGGTGGTCCGGAATCCGGCCGTCATCGAGGTCTACCTGGGGAGCCGCTATGCTTCGCGTCACTGACTTATCGGGCGGGTACCGGCCGGAGCTGTCGATCCTGCAGGGGATCACCCTCGATCTCGCCGACCACCGGGTGGTCAGCATTCTGGGCTCCAACGGTGCCGGCAAATCCACCCTGCTGCGCGCCGTCTGCGGGCTGCTGCCGCACCACTCCGGCACCGTGGAGTTCGAGGGCGAGCGCATCGACGCCCTTCCTCCGCACGACATCGCCCGCCGCGGCGTTCGCATGGTGCTGGAAGGGCGCGGCACGTTTCCGACGCTGACCGTGCGCGAGAACCTGCAGATGGGCGGCTTCGGCCGGGACGCCGCCACCCTGCGCCGGTGCATGGAGCGTGAACTCGCGCGCTTTCCGCGGCTGGCCGAGCGGATCTCCCAGGCGGCCGGCATGATGTCCGGCGGCGAGCAGCAGATGCTCGCCATCGCCCGCGCCATGATGTCCGACCCCAAGCTCCTGCTTCTGGACGAGCCGTCGCAGGGGCTGGCGCCCATCATCGTCGACCAGCTCTTCGACCTGATCGCCGGGCTGGCCGGGGAGGGGGTGCGCATCCTCCTGGTCGAGCAGGACGTCGGTCGTGGATTGGAAGCAAGCGAATACGCCTACGTCATCGAAAAGGGCTGCGTCACGCGTCAGGGGGCGAGCGTCGATCTCGCCAGCGACGACTTCGTCCGCGAAGCGTTCCTCGGCGCGGCCTGACGCGGCCGGCCGCCAGCAGGATTGCCATCCATGAAAATTCTCGTCCCGGTGAAGCGGGTGGTCGACTACAACGTGAAGATCCGCGTGAAGGCGGACGGCTCGGGTGTGGAGACCGCCAACGTCAAG